>JAWCMJ010000037.1:412-5677 GCA_039091285.1 Candidatus Aenigmatarchaeota archaeon | reverse complement strand
ATGGTAATATCAAATTTTTCTCTTCTTTCCATATCTCTTGGGTTAATTCTTCATCACATAATAAGAGAGAAAAAATTTTTTTAAGTTGTTTTTAATCTTTCTAAAATTTTTATCTGTTCTTCTATACTTTTAATTTCATTCTTGATTGTTTCTTTTTCTTCTGAATTTCTTGTCAAACCCAATCTTACCTTTAACTCTTTTTTTCTATTTTCTAACCTTTCTGTTTCCTTTTCTATATCCTCTAAAAGCATTCAAACACCAACTTGCTTTATGTACGACAAAAACATTTCATAGACTGGCAAAGTAATCTTTGATTTAAAATCTGGCTCAAGCTTTGCTATATCTTCAAAACTGTTAGCAAGGTTAACTCTTTCTATCAAATCTTTCCCTTCAACAAAAACACTTTGAGCAAGCTTTAAATCAACTTTTGAATAACGAGAAATAACAATACCTATTATTTTGTCTATGTTGCTTATTATTACTGCTTTATACCCTTCTAGAAATTTCTTTTCCAGTTGTTTTGTATTTAGCTCCCTTTTTATTTTTATAAGAGTTGGGTCAAGAATTTGATCCTTTACCCTTAAAAGTAAATTATCACAAAAATTTGATTTAAAACGCTTAGCGTCGAATAACTCTTGTGTTGAGATGCATAAACCTACTGGAGTAATGTCAGCTAAAGTTATAGGCATACCATCACTAATTAATTTATAACTTAAAGTTGTTTAAATTGTTGGTGTTTTACATGATAAGAAGCCCCATAATAGTTTGTGTAGGACATGTTGACCACGGAAAAACAACGCTACTTGATTGTATAAGAGGAACAGCCGTAACTAAACTTGAGCCTGGAATGTTAAGCCAGCATGTTGGTGCAAGTTATGTACCGATAGAAACTATTCAAAAAATTTGTGGTGAGCTACTTCAAAAACTAAACGTAAAACTTGTTGTCCCTGGTTTGCTTTTTTTGGACACTCCCGGACATGCTGCTTTCATAACTTTAAGAAGGAGGGGTGGAGCTGTTTCAGACCTAGCTATTTTAGTTGTTGATATAACAGAAGGTTTTCAAGAACAAACTGATGAAAGTTTAAAAGTTTTAAAAGAATTTAAAACCCCTTTTGTTGTTGCCGCAACTAAAATAGATAAAATTCTTGGTTGGAAATCAACAAAAAACGCTTGTTTTACTGAAAGCTTTATTAAGCAAAATGAAAACGTTAAGGATGAACTAGAAAAGAGAATTTATAGCTTGATTGCCCAACTTTCTGAGAGAGGTTTTAACTCTGAAAGGATTGATAGGGTAGAAGATTTCAGAAAACAATTAGCTATAGTTCCTTGTTCAGGAATAACTGGTGAAGGAATTCCAGAGTTACTAGTGGTTTTATCGGGCTTAGCTCAGCACTTTCTTAAGGATAGGCTTGAAATTTCAAACGTTGCAAAAGGTGTTGTTCTAGAGGTTAAAGAAACTATAGGTTTTGGGATAACTATTGACGTCATTCTTTATGACGGAAAAGTTAGGAGAGGTGATTTTTTACTTATTGGTGGAAAAGAGCCTGTTATCACTAAAATAAGGGCATTGCTAATGCCTAAGCCTTTGAGAGAATTAAGGGTTGAAAAACAGTTTGAAAGCGTAGAAGAAGTTAGCGCAGCAGCTGGTATAAAGATCGCAGCTCCAGGTTTGGAAAAAGTTATAGCAGGCTCACCAATAAGGTTTGTTAGGTTTGAAGAAGAAGTAGAAGAAGCAAAAGCTGAGGTTCAGAAGGAAGTAGAAGAAGTAGAGTTTCTAAAACAAATAGACGGAGTAGTAATAAAAGCTGATACTCTTGGTAGCTTAGAGGCTATGATAAAAATTTTAACAGAAGAAAAAATTCCTATAAGAAAAGCTGAGGTTGGTCATGTAACTAAGCAAGACGTGATAGAAGCCCAGGATGTTTCAGACGAATTCAGAAAAGCGATTCTTGGGTTTAACGTAAAAATTTTGGAGGAAGCAAAAAATCTAGCAAAAGATTTGGGAATAGAAATTTTCCAAAACAATATAATTTATAGACTAATAGAAGAGTATAAGAAATGGTTTGAAAAGAAAAAGGAAAACATAAGAAAAGAAAAAATGAAAAGACTTATCTGGCCTGCTAAAATAAAGTTACTTCCGGGTTATGTTTTTAGGGTAAGTAAACCAGCAATTTTTGGAGTCGAGGTTTTGGTAGGAAGAATAAAACCAAATGTTTTACTCGTTAACAAAGAAGGAAAGGAAATTGGAGAGATAAAAGAAATTCAAAGAGAAATGCAAACCATACAAGAAGCCAAAGCAGGAGAAAGAGTTGCTATAAGTATGGAAGAACCAACAGTAGGAAGGCAAATACATGAAGGTGAAATTCTTTACGTTAAGGTTCCGGAAGCTGATATGAATGAAATTACTAGAGAATTCAAAGATGAATTAACAGAAAGTGAAATCAAAGTTATAGAAGAAGTTAAAGAAATTTTATACACCCACTAATTATTTTTATAAGAAATCTATAATAACATATAGGAGATAGTTAATGAGTTTAGTTGATATAATCATACCTTTCTTAAACATACCAATGCTAGAGTTTTTATTTTTTCTAAGCATAATAATGACAGTATACATTATAGTTATTCTAGTTCTTCTCTGGGAACTGAAAAAGGTTATAAAAAAATTGATAATAACAAGTAAAAAAATATTAGAAGAGGATATAATCTCAACCCTAATCTTATGGAGTTACGAAAAACTTAAGGCTGGTGTTCCTGAAGAAGAAATTAAAAACACTTTGCTCAAATCGACTGTCACAAGAGCTGATGAAATAATAGAAAAAGCAAAAGACTTAGTCTCAAGAACTATAGAAACAAAAAGTGCTTTTTCTAAATAAGCCTTTCTATTCTTCCGAGATAAGTTCCATCTAGCAAGTATGCTTCACACTTTTTTATATCAAGAAATTTTTTTGAAAGGATTGGACCTATAATCTCTTTTTCTGCTAACTTGTTAACTGCAACCCCACCAAGAAGGTTGTTAAAAGCAGGTAAAATTATTGTTTCTAAACTCCCGCAACTTTTAACTTTATACTTACTTTTTACAAGATTTTTATTAAGCTTTCTTTTTATCCAGGCTCTTTCTATTATTCTATAACTAAGCTTATCCTTAAATTCCACGCAAGGATGAACGTGACCCATAAAAAGATAATCACATTGGGTTAAACTTTTGGAAGGCCAAGCATGACCATGGAAAAACCCATAAATCCCAAGTTTAAACCCTCTGGAAGAGTAAACCTTAACTTCTTTTGGAAGTAGTGAAGAAATTCTGTCATCATGATTTCCTTTAACACAAAAAACCTTAACTTTCTCTAAAAGATAAGAGAATAACTTTGGTATTTCTTTCATCTCCCTAAAACTTATTCCTGGAACTTTGTGTTTGATGTCGCCAAGAATTACAATAATCTTTGCTTTAGTTGTTTTTATCAAAAAGTCTATAGAGTTTTTGAATTTTTCTGCCTGAGAAGGAATAAAAATTCCTGCCTTAAAAAGTTCGTGCTCTAATCCTAAATGAAGGTCAGCTATAACCAAAATCTTTTCTTCTTTTATAAATAAGGCTGGAAACTCTTTAACAAACCTTATTGTCATAATTCACTATAAGAAGTAAAATATATTTTTATTTTAATTGTAACAAAACTAAACTATGCAAGAAGTAGGAACTGTTATTTCAACACCAGAGTTAAGTAGCACAAAATTCTCTTTTGTTATAAATCAAGAAAATTTTCTTGTAAGAAAAGGTCAGTTTGTTCAGCTAGAAACAGAAGAAGGCTTACTAATAGCACGGATTTCTGAAATATTTAAAACTAACAGATATTTTGTAAGAGCAGAATCTGTAAGAGAGTACGAAAGATCTGGAAAAATTTTGCCCGAGTTTTTCCCAGTAGAAAGATGGGAGTATTTGGTTGCAGATGCAATTTCTTTAGGGGTTTTTTCTAACGGAATACAGAAAAGAGTTAGTTTTCCTCCTTCTCCTGGCTTAAAGGTTTTTCTTGCAGACGAAAAAGTTTTATCTGAATTTTTAGGTTTAGATGAAAGAGGATTAAACATAGGAAAAATAGAATTTCACGGCCTAGACGTAAAACTTAATTTAACAAGACTTTTTCAAAAGCATTGCTCTGTTCTAGCTCAGACAGGTGCAGGAAAATCATACTTAATCTCTGACCTTATAGAAGAAATCTTGGATAGGGATGATAAACTTGGAAAACCTGCTCTAATAGTTATAGACCCCCATGGCGAATACCTGGGTTTTGGTGAAGATGAAAAATATTTTAGTAAAACAAAAATTTTTGATGAAAACACTCTAAAAATAGCTGCTAACGAGCTTTCTACAAACAAGATCTGTGAGTTACAACCGTTTATTTCACCTGTTGAAAAAAGAGAACTTACAAGAATAATTGATAAACTGAAAGAAGAAAAGATTACTTACGATTTAGATGATCTTATAGCTGCTGTTGAAATAAGTGATATCAAACCAAACATAAAAGCTCCTTTGGTTTCTTGGCTTAACGATTTAAATTCTACTGGACTTTTCAGTAACGTTACTAAACCTAGCTTAGAAGAGCTAGTTAAAAGTGGGCAGTTAAGTGTAATAGATTTATCAAACTTTATCCATTTGAGAGATAAACAAATAATTGTAACTTTTATAGCAAGAAAACTTTTTGAAGAAAGAAGAGCGAACAGAATCCCTCCTTTCATACTTTTCGTGGAAGAGAGTCATCAGTTTGTTCCAGAAAGAGAAGAAAAGTTTCAAGCTATATCGAAAAGTATAATAGAAACAATAGCACGAGAAGGAAGAAAGTTTAACGCTTCATTAGTTTTAATTTCTCAAAGACCAATTCAATTAAGTGTTACTGCACTAAGCCAATGTAGCACTTCAATTCTTTTGAGAATTGTTAATCCTTATGATATAAAGCATATATCAGAATCTTGTGAAGCTATAAGTTCTGATATAATTGAGATGCTTCCTGGCCTAAAAGTTGGAGAAGCAATAATAACTGGAGCAGCTTTAAACTATCCGATAATAGTTAGGGTAAGGAAAAGAAAAAGTAAAGAATCACCAAAAATTGGAATGAAACTAGAAGAAGCAATACTTAAGTATAAAGAAGAGGAAAAACAAAAGATTGAGGATTTGAAAGCATTTTAAATAGCGAGTACTACTACCATAGATACTTTTTGATTTATGTTTCGTATAAGAACCTATGACAAAATTATTCTTAAACAAATCAAAAA
>JAWCMJ010000037.1:0-292 GCA_039091285.1 Candidatus Aenigmatarchaeota archaeon | reverse complement strand
CAAAAATAAATTGGAGCTTTTAGGTTTCACACCACACTTATACTTGGAAAAAAAGAAAGGATAAACTACTACCTTTAGGAAACTCAAAAAAAAGACTTTTATGGATTAATAATTTATAAAAAAGATAACATCCTTAAACTTATAAAATTTCTTTTTTCATTAAGTCATCACGAAGAAAAAATTCTTAAAATGAGATTTATTTTAAAGAACAAGATAAAAAATGGGATGAAATTAAAGACAGACTAATTAAACTCAGATTAAAAATTAAGGAACAAGTCATAAACTAATCAAT
>JAWCMJ010000036.1:0-5697 GCA_039091285.1 Candidatus Aenigmatarchaeota archaeon | reverse complement strand
CATACTTCCTTATAACCCCTCTTTTTTTACCACATCTTCTGCAAAACTTTGTTGCTTTCCCGTATTTTTTCAACTGACCACCATTATAAATCTTTCTTATTTAGGGCTTTTATCTTCAACAACTTCAACCCCTAGCTTACTTTTTACCCACTCCATTGTTTCTTCCTTTGTTATTTCTTGCTTTTTTGGTATTTTCCTTTTTTGTATCTTTCTCCTTTTGATCCTAAAACCAGGTCTTTCGAGAGTAACACAAACGTCCAGACCCATCATCCCAACCTCATGGGAATACTTTACACCAGGTATCTCTATATACTCTTTTATTCCAAAGCTGAAATTACCTTTATCGTCAAAATTAGAAGTTTTAAGCTTTTTGTCCACAGCTTCTAATGCCTTTTTTAAGAATTCTACCGCTTCCTTTTTTCTTAAAGTAACTTTAACTCCAACCGGTTTACCTTTCGCCACCCCAAAAGTACTTCTTCTTTTTGATTTTGTCACTAAAGGCTTTCTTCCAGTTAAATACTCCAAAAGTTTTTTTCCTCTCTCTATTCTTTGAGGATCAGCAGCACAGCCTACATTCAAAGTTACTTTTTCTATTCTTATGCCTCTCATAGGATTTTCTTCTGTTATCCTAATCACTTCCTTGTTCTACAACAAAAAAATAATCTTTACTTGTTTCAACTCTTTTTCCTTCTACATCACAAACTACTATTCTTGATTCTCTTAAGCTTTTTCTTTCAACTATATTCTCTACCTTAGCCTTTTTCCCGGAATTTTTGCCTTTCAAAATTATTCCTACCGAACCAACTCCAAACTTTATATGTTGAAGAATTTTTTGCGAAGGAAGCTCTATAACCAAAGAATCACCAGTTTTGTAGTCATCTTTCTCAACTACTATATTCCTTCCATCATGCAAGTTGAGTTGAACCTTACCTTTTTTTATGATTCTCTTGTTGTTTATTCTACAAACTTTTTTGTTTGATTCGCTCTCTTCTATTTCAACCAATTCCAGACCTTTCTCGCTTGGTACAACTCTAAAATACTTTTTTATTCTTGGTATAGATACAACATCCATCAAACCAACAGGATAAGCATGCTCTTTTCTTTTCCTCCCATCAACCAAAATTTCTCCTTTTTTTATTATTTTTTTAGCCTCTTTTCCAGTTTCTGCGAGCTTAAGAATATCTCTTACTATTATTAACAAAGGGATGCATTCAAACTTTTTGTGTGGGCCTGGCTTAGGGCTTACAGCAAACTTAACTGATTTCTTAGGAATTTTCCAAAACTCCGGTGCAAGCAGCCTTTTAAGTTTCATTTCTTTCCTTTCCTCTCAAGTATTTTAACTCTTCTTTTATCTTCAAGGTTTAAATTAATTATTCTTAAGTTTGAAGGGTGAATAGGAACTTGTCTTTCTGTTCCATCAGTCCTTTTTCTTGTTACCCCCTCTATGTAAACTCTGTATTTTTTTGTGTCAATCCTTGAAACCTTTCCCTTTTTTTTCTTAAATTCTCCTCGCATTATTTCAACTTCATCCCCTTTTCTTAAAGGCAAACTTCTTGTTTTGTACTTTTCTCTCAACTCTTTTGATAAATGGGAAGAAATCATTTTTCTTCTTAAGTGTAATGGTGCAGTAAGCAAAAATTTCCTTTGCTTTTTTGGTTTTTTAGATTTTATCATCTAAACCACTATACTTGCAATCTTTCCTATTGCAGAGAATCTTTCTATAGCTTCTTTCGCTACAGGTCCCTTAATTTCTGTCCCTTTTGGCTCACCCTTTTCATCAACTATAACACAAGCGTTATCCTCAAACTTTACCCTTATTCCTTCTAACCTTCTATACTCTGCTTTTTGCCTTATTATCACTGCGTTCAAAACTTGCTTTCTTATTTTTACATCCCCTTCTTTTACTGTTACTTTTACCATATCCCCAACCCCTGCTTTTGGTTGTCTCCTCCTTCTTCCTTTATAACCAAAAACAGAAATTATTTGCAAAAGTTTAGCTCCTGTGTTATCTGCGCAAACCAAGTAGCTTCCGACGTTCAAAGCTTTTTTTATTCTGGCCTTAACTGCTTTCATTCTTCTCACTCTCTTTTTTTGTAGTAAAATCCTTTTTCTATACCCATAAACATTTTTACAATTTTATATAAACAAGAATAAATCATTGCACTACCTTTTTAAAATTTCTATAATAACAAAACTTTTTGTTTTACTCAAAGGCCTACATTCAGCTATTCTTACAAAATCCCCCTCTCTTGCGTTTATGCATTCAGGATTATGGGCTGGAATTCTAGAGTGTCTCCTCTCGTATCTTTCATACTTTGGAACATAATGAAGATAGTTTCTCTCTACTATTGCTGTTTTTTGAGCCCTAACTGAAACCACTTTACCTTCCAATATTTTTCCTCTTATCTTAAGGTTTCCATGAAATGGGCATTTCTCGTCGTTGCAAGTTTTTTCTGGGAGCCTAACTTTTATGCCTATGTCTTTCATTCTTACCATCTCTTAAACTTTTTCTTAATTCTATCTTCTGGTCTTGCAACCAATATTTTTCCTTCAACTTGTACTTTTGTTTTATTAGGCAAAACAAATATAAATATACAATTCTTTTTAGGAATAATCTTTTCTTCTTCTTTTGTTTCTATCTTGAAAGTGTTGTAAGTCTCGTCTATTATCCTTCCTTTCAAATTCTTAAGAGTAATATCTGTGCTCTCTTTTATTTTTACTTCAAGTCCTATAAGCTCATGTCTAACCAAGTTTTCTGGTGTAATTGGCATATTAATTATTTGTTTTTAATTTAACGTTAAGTTGAAGAGTTTTAAGATTAAAGAGAAATCTAAAAAACTTCCTTCCTTTTTTTCTTTGTGCTATACTATTTCTATTAAATCTTCCGAATACCCAAACTTTACTAACAATTCTTTTATTTTTGCTCTATGATCGCCTTGTAACTCTATATGCCCTTTCTTGAAAGTTCCTCCACAGGCAAGTTTTTGCTTTAACTGGGAAGTAATTTCTTTCAAGTTTTCTTTTATTCCCTCAACTATGGTTCTAGGTTTATCAAATCTTCTTCTTTCTATAAAAACCCTTATTTTTTCTGCCTCTCTTTCTATGGCTTTACAGGCACAAAGCTCAAGAGGAAGTCCACATTTAGGGCAAACTTCTGGCATTTTTATTTCTTTCCCCCAATTTCTTTTTTTAAAGTCAAAATTCTTGCAATACTTTTCTTAAGTTCCTTAATTTTCCCAGGATTTTTAACAGGCCTCCCCATTTTAACGTTTGCCATCTCTTTCAAAAGTTCTAACCTTAACTCAGAAAGTCTTTTATTCAATTCTTCAATCTTCATTCCTCTTATCTGCTTTGATTTTATAGCTGCCATAGGTATGAGCAACTTAAAACTAAACAGAACAAACCTAAAACTTCAATTTTAGGGTTCAGAAAGCTCCTTTTCACCACTTTCCTCCTTTTTTTCTATTTCTTCTTCATGTATAAATTCTTTTTCTTTCTTAATTCCTTTCTCAAACTCTAGCTCTTTTGGAGCTTCTTTCATTATATGGACTTGAATTCCAACTATTCCTGGCCTAATCATAGCCTGGGCATAACCAACATCTACCAAACTTTCAGAGTATTCTCCAGAAAAAGCAACAAACCCCTTTTTAAACTTTTGAGACCTACTTCTCTCGCTTCCAGAAAGTTTTCCACCGATTTTTATTTGAATCCCTATAGCTCCAGCCTCCATAACTTTTTCAAGATAATAGTTTGCAACCTTCTTGAAATTTACCCCTTTCTCTATGGCTCTTGCAACCCTTTTTGCAACTATTTTTGCGTTGAGTAGAGGTTTTTCTACTTCTCTAACATCCAAAAGTGGGTTCTCAAAACCAAACTTCTCCTTTATCTCTTCGCTTATCTCTTTTATTTTTTTACCAGACCTGCCAACAACCAAACCAGGTTTATGAGCATAAACTATTATTCTAATTCCCAAAGGTGTTCTTTGAATCTCTGTATGACTATAACCAGCCTTTTCAAATTTTTTTGATAAAAATTCTTCAACTTCTGCTTCCTTCATTCCTTCTTTAACAAAAATTTTTTCTGTAGCCATCATCTTTCCTCTAGGTTTATTTCAATTCTTGTAACTTTTGCCTTTCTTCCTCTTAAACGCCACCTTGATTTTGGCTTTATAAAAACTCTTCCTTTATCAGCTTTTGCGTTTTTAACAAAAAGTCTTTCTGGGTTTAAATTTTTTACCTTTGCGTTTGCTTCAGCAGTTTTGAGTATTTCTAGAATTTTTTTTGCAGCGTTGGTATAGTACTTTCCGTTCAAACTAATTTTTCTGTTTATAAGCATTTCTAGAATTTTTTTTGCTTTCTCAACCCTTTTATTGTTAATTTCTTTACAAAGAACAACAGAATGTTTGAGAGAAACTCTTGCATCTTCCAAACAAGCAGAAGCAGTTTTCATAGAATCACTTTAGCGCAACATGCTTTGAACCACGAGTAGCACCAATACCAGGAGCAGAATGTTTTACTCTTTTACAAGTCATACCAAACTCACCAAGTCTATGACCAATCATCTCTGGAGTTATTGTTATAGGCACCCATTTCCCGGTTTCTCCCTTTTTTGCTCCTCCTATATAAACTCCAATTTTTGCTCCAACCATCTCAGGTAAGATTATCATATCCCTTTCATGAGTTTTGTGAAACTTCTCAGGGTTTTTTCTTATTTCTTCTAACAACTTTTTTTGTCTTTCTGTTAAACCTCTTTTCAAACTTCTCCTCTCTTTTGCTGTCAACAACCTTGCAAACTCGTTTATGCTCATTTTTTTCAATTCTTCTAAGGTATAACCTCTGAATGTAAATATTTTTGCCATTTACTTTCCCTTCTTCTTTCCCATTCTTCTTGGTGAAATACTTCCAACCTTTGCTCCTGGAGGAGCATGTCTTGAAACAGCCCTACTTGGTCTTGGTCTATGGCTTTTACCTCCGTAAGGATGATCAACAGGTGACATAACTACACCCTTCACTCTTGGCCATAACTTACCTCTTGCTTGCATAGCATAAAACTTTTTCCCTGCCTTCACAAAGGGTTTTTCTATTCTTCCACCTCCAGCAGGAACTCCTATCATTGCTCTGCATTTTTCGTTTAACTCGATTATTTTTCCGGAAGGAAGTTGAAGTTTAACCTTATCCGAAACTTTTCCTATAACTATTGAAAAGGTTCCAGAAGTTCTGCATAGTTTTGGTCCAGAACCAGGAAAATTTTCTATACAACAAACCTTTGTTCCTTCAGGGATTTTTGATAAAGGTAGAACGTTACCAATTTTTACTTCTCCATCATAGGCTATTATATCACCTGTCTTCAAGCCTTCAGGAGCAATGTGTAAAACCTCTTTTTCATCATCAAACTTGATTATCGCTACAGGGGCAGAATGTGCAGGGTCATGGACTATATCAACCACTTTACCCTGAATTCCACTAACTGGGGCATACATTACTCTACCCAAAAATTTATGAGCTGGGACTCTATATCTCGGTCCACCTTTACCTCTTGCTCTTGAAATTATTCTTTTTCCCATGTTCCACCATTTTAATTTTATTGAAAAGATTTTAAAAACTAAACCATTCCAAGCTTTGTAGCTATATCAATAGCTTTAAATTCAGGTTTAAGTTTTATATAAGCTTTTTTTTCACCCCTTAAAGTTGTTTCTGT
>JAWCMJ010000035.1:4020-5818 GCA_039091285.1 Candidatus Aenigmatarchaeota archaeon | reverse complement strand
AATAAATTTTTATTTTTTTATGTTTTTCTTAATTATATGGTTTATCAAAAAGAATCTTCTGCTAGGAAATTAATAGATACTTCATTTGTTTGGAGAAAAGAAGATAGTTATTATGCGGCTATAGATATAATGAGCAGAGTTGATTCAGCAGTTCTTACTCTCGTTTCTTATAATTTATTCAAAAATTATCCAGAAATTTCTCTTTCAGAGTTGAAAAAATATATAGAGTTAAGAAAACTTCCAAACCCCGAAGGCTTAAGTTTAGTAGATGAAAGAAGGTCTTGTTATGAAAACGTAGAGTCTGTGGTTTATGTAAGGGCTTTAACAAAAAAAAGATGGGAAGCTAAGGAGTATAATCGGGTAAAAATTAAAAACCTAGTTAAGAATAAAGTACCTTTCCAAGAAAAAGTCAAATCAATAAGAAGTTTAGAGGTTAATTGTGGGTGTAATAGAACAGACTATGTGAGTATTTGTAGGCCTGCTAAATACCAAAGAAAAATTTTTAGAGATGAAAGAACGTACAAAGACATTCCAGGCTCTTTCATAAATTCTGTGTTTTGTAAGCATGCTTGTATAGCTTTAGATTGGCTTCATCTTTCCTATCAAACATCAAGCTTTGATTATTTTGGTCCTTCTTCTCATGTAGTTAAAGTGTCTAAAATTATAATTGAGGATATTTTAAAGTATAAACCAAAATATCCTGATTATAGGTTAAACCAATTATTCTTAACCGAACTTAAAAGAAGAAGAATTAACTTACATGAGCCACTTTTAAAGTATATATTTGATATTAAATTTCTCCACAATGGTTGATTAGCCAATTTTCTATCGCTTTTTTTATTTCTATAACTATTTCTTCTCCTGACGGTAATTTTCTTTTAACAGTTATAGGTATCATCTTATTTTTAAATTCAAGCTTCGCAATTTCTATTGGGTTTCTTTCTTTTTCAACTTTAACCAAAATAGGAGCTCCAAGAGAAATCTGCAAGGCTCTTGCTCCAAGTAAACGGGCAACTTCGAACCTTGTCAGTCTATCTCTAGGCCATATCAATTTCTCACCATAAAAAAAGCTTGGTTTTCATTTTTCGACCTATTATAAATATTTAAGTTTTATGTTTTTTAAAACTTTAAATTTTATGGTTTAAATTGGTTTATTTCTCTAAGTAGATCTATATGCCCCAAGAAAAGTTGTCTACAACAATATCTTTTCAGTCCTAAATCGTTCAAAATCTTTTCCCTATTTTCTCCTTCTTCAATTCTTTTTTTATATTCTTCGTATAAATGTCCAACAACTTTCCCACACGTAAAGCATCTCACTGGAATAATCAAAGGTTTCACCTTAATTTTTAATATAAAAATTATTTTAGTAATTTAAATACTTTCAGTTTAATTTTTTACTCTTTTATACTTCATTTTATATCAATTACTGTGAGAATTTATCCTCTTATTTTAATTACTTCTTTAAGAAGATTTTTAATTACAGGGTTTGTTATTTTTTTATCACAATAATCAAAAAATTCTTGTAGATTTTTATAGCCTTGATGCTCATAAATGCTAGCTTGCAACACCATCTCAAGACAATCAACTTGTTTTACAATTCTTGCTTCTTCTGAAGTTTCATCTTGTAGTTCTTTCCATAGTTCTACGTAATCTTTACCTTTTTCTATGCCAGAAAAGATTTTGATTATAGCTTCTTCTTCCATCCTTGCCTTTTTTTTCTGGTTAATTTTATCAGAAGGAGTTATGTCGCCCGTATAAACTTCACAAAAATCATGAATTAAAGCCATCTTAAGAATTT
>JAWCMJ010000035.1:0-3935 GCA_039091285.1 Candidatus Aenigmatarchaeota archaeon | reverse complement strand
TAATTCTGGGAAATATTTTTCTGCTAGAAAAAGAGAAAGAACGGCAACTGTAAAGCTGTGGTCTGCTACACTTTCACACTTTTCTTTTTGCACGCTTCTTAGCCATCCTTTTCTGTAAAGCTGCTTTAAGTGGTTTAATTCGTAGTAAAGTTTAATTATTTCGTCAACCCTCTTATCTTTTATATAATTTATAGGTGGGGTATCTTTTGCTTCCATATTTTTAATTTCAAACTTATTTTTAAATAATCTTAGATATCAATTATTCTTAAAGAAGGAATTTTTACTTTTAACTATCTTTTTGAACGTTGTTTATGTCTTCTTGCTCCCTTCTTACTTCTGGAAGGTTTTCTTGGTTCGGGTCTTCTTATGTCAGCAACTAAAAGGTTTCTATCATACTCTAAAAACCTTTTTTTAAGTTCTTCATCTTTTAAAAATTCAACTAGACCTGTAGCTATTGCCATTCTTGTAGCATCTGTTTGCCCTGTTATTCCTCCTCCCACAACTTTAACTTTAATATCAACTTTCTTTGAAAAATTACCAGCAAGAATCAAAGGCTCCATTATTTTCATCCTCATCATTTCTGTTCCCCAAGTTTCTATTGGTTTAGAGTTTATCGTTACTTTTCCACTTCCAATTTTAATTTTAGCTCTTGCTACAGAGCTCTTTCTCTTCCCTAAACTTATTATAATTTTTGGTTTTTCCTTTTTTACCATGTTTTCTTAGCTCCTAAAGATAGGGATAAATCTTCTAGAGTTATGTATTTGCATTCAAGCTTACTTGCATCAGCATCATCAAATTTTTCAAATTTTTTGTTTTTGAGCTCCTCAGGTATACCAATAAAAACTTTAAGGTTTTTAAAAGCTTTTCTTCCTTTTGCCTTATCCCAAGGTAACATTCCTCTTACAGTTCTTCTAAAAATTCCGTCAGGAGTTCTTGGAAAGAAAGGACCATGTTTTGGGTCACCACGATGAACTTTTTCAAAATAATTTTTGACCGTCGACTTAGGATTTCCAGAAATTACTGCTTTTTCACAGTTAACAACAAAAATTTTTTCTCCTTCTAAAAGTTTTTTTGCTATTTTTGAAGCAATCCTTCCTAATACTTGGTTTTCTGCGTTTAATATCATAAAATCACGTTATTATTCTTACATTACTTCCTTTTGGGTTTTCTTTTAATAAATCTTCTATACTTAAGCACTTCCCTCCAATTTTTTCAATTTTCTCTCTTGCTTTTTGACTAAAACGCCAAGCAGCAACCTTTACCGGCTTTAATATTTCACCATTAGACAAAACAACACCAGGAACAACAATAGTTTCGTTAGTTTTTATGTTTCTTTCTATATCACATAAGTTAACTTCCACTTTTTTTCTTCTTGGTCTTTCAAGTTTTTCTGCTATTTCTTTCCATATAGGGGCCTTAAGCTCTCTTGATTTCTTTTTCAGTTCTTCTATCAATTGCTTTAAATATGGGTTTGTAGGTCCTGTTGGTTTCATTTTATCACTCTCTTAATTTTGAATTAAATACTTTTTAAGCTTTTTTAATCATTACCTTTTCTCCACTTTTGACTTTCTTAAGTGTTTGAATGAAATTTTTACTTGTTATCCTACCGAAAACATTAACTGCTGAATAAGCTCTCGGCTTGTCTGTTTTTGAAGCAGGAGTTCTTCCAAAGAAAATACAAAAACAAGATCCTTCAACCCAATAAGCCAAATCACCAACTTCAACTTCTTCTTGAGAATTTTCTTTCTCTATTTCGGCTGAAATTTTAAAGTAGATTTCATTCCCCCATTTGTTAATTTTACCTTCAATAGGTAAAGCTTCAATTATAGCTTTGGCTGTCCTTGTATTTTTATTTTCATTTATTTTTGCTTTTAGGTTTCCATGCTGGGTCTCGATTAAAATTTTCATAAAATTGAATAAGCTTTTTATTTTAATTATTTTTATTAACAGACTGATTTTATTCTGATTGAAAAATTTAAATTCAAGTATTTTAATTTTTAATTTTATACTCCGAATTTCAAAAAGATGTATATATCCCTTAATTCAAATGTAGGGTAATGATATATCTTAGAAATTTTAGATTAGAATCTAGAATTATTTCTGTTACTTTAACTATATACTTTTTTACCTATAGGTATCTACTTCTCTGATTAAATGATTTAAATCTATTAGAAATTAATTTTTTTATATGGTGATAGAGTTATTACCAACATTAGCCGAGTCAATGTCAAATTTAATAATCTTCGTCACAGCTAGCACAACAGGTATATTTCTAGTAACCAAAAGTAAAAAAGTTGTAGACTTCCTTATGGCTGAAAAGCAATCTATTAAAGGAAAAATACTCGCAATCATAACTCTAGGTTTGTTTGTAATGATTGTCTTACAGTTTACAATGGTCGTAGCAGGAACAAAGGTGAACGTACAAGATTCTATCACAATATTTGCTGCCATCGTTGCAGGCCCAGCATCAGGAATAATAGTTGGTTTGATAGGTGGAGCTCACAGAATTTACTTGGGAGATTGGTCATCTCTACCTTCTGGGCTAGCTACAATATCAGCTGGCATAATAGGTGCTTATCTCTGGTATAAAGGTTATAGAATTAGAAACATTACTGCAGATAAGATAGGAAAAGTAATTATACTCGTAGGGCTCTGGGAAGTTGTTCATACCGAAGTCTATGTACCTTTGTTGGGCGCAAAACCTTTGGCAGAAGGGTTTATAATTATGACAACAAATTTTATGATACCGATGGTAGCAGTGAATATGTTAGGTATAGGACTATTCCTTTTACTTTGCAAAGATGCTATCGAAGCAAGAAAAAGAGAAGAAAAAATGGAGCATGAGATAGAAAAATGGCGAAAGGTTGCAGAAGCGTTAAAAATGTATAGAAAAGTGAAAAAAAGGAGAAAGGACTTCTGAAAATTCGAATTTTTTTCACAAAATTGTAAAATAATAAGTAGGCAATAATTAACTCTAATTTTTCTTGATTATTTTTTATTTTAACTTTCTAATTGCTGAGCTAGATCTTCCATTTTTCCTTAATTTGGTCCATTGTACCATCGGCTAACATTTCCGCGAATACTTCATTTAATTTAGTAACAAAGAGGTCGTTATCCATGTGTGCTACGAAAGCTACAGGCCAGAACGATTTTCTGTATACTATAACAATCGGCTCCTCTCCTGCCTTTTCAGCTTCAAGAACCCACCAAGATGTTACAGGAGTCTCAGCATAAACAGCATCGATTGTGCCATTCTTCATCTCAAGTAATGCTGTATTAAAGTCTTTGAAACTCCTCAAGACTTTTGGAGCATTTTTCTTTAATTCATCCTCCTGAACTGTACCCTCTCCTGTACCTACTATTAAATCAAGTTCATCAAGCTCTTGCAGAGAATCTATCTTAACTATGTTCAGATTTTGAGCTCTACTTTTCAACATAACTATCTGGCTCTCTGTAATGCTATGGGGTGTTGTAAACTTTACTATTTTCACTCTCTCTGGGGTAACAGAAAATCCACTTACTCCCAGGTCTATCTTCTTCTCTAGAACTGCGGGAATTATACTATCAAATTCCATTGCTCTCCATTCAACTTTAAGTCCCAATCGTGAAGCAATCGTTTCTACTAACTCAACCTCAAAACCTACGAACTTACCAGTTGGGTCTAGATATTCAAATGGGGGCCAGTCCGGACTACTTCCAACTATAATCTTTCCTCTTTCTTGAATTTTTTTCCACATCTGCACTGGTACAGGCTCAGGTGGCATCAGGTACGAAACAATGTAACCACTTGCCATAATTGCTATGATAACCACTAGTAAACCTACAATTAACTTCATTTCTCCCTTTTCCATATTTTCACAAATAATATTTAATCTTGGTTAAAGATAAAACTTTCAATTAAAATTCGCTCTTTCTTGTTTTATCTGGGTTTTAAA
>JAWCMJ010000034.1:5653-6059 GCA_039091285.1 Candidatus Aenigmatarchaeota archaeon | reverse complement strand
AAATCTATTTTAACTCCTTTTTCAAGCTTGTGACCAACCTCTCTGTACCTTATCTCTTTTATTTTTATTCCCAATTCTTCAGCCCTTTTTTCCACTAACTCTCTTAAGTTGCTTTTTCTAACCCCAGCAACTATATGGGTAGCTGGAATGTCTCGCTGAACCCTTATTATTCTACAGTATTTTGGTATATATTTCAAAGCTTTAGCTATTAGCTCAACTGCTTTTTCTTCTTCTAAAGGTTCATACTCACCTCTTTTCCACATCTCATAAAGTTTTGTTCCTTTTATAACAAGAGTAGGGTAAATTTTTAAGGAATCTGGTCTGAATTCAGGATTTTCAAAAATTATTTTAAATTGTTCTAAATCTTCTTCAAAACTAGTAAACAAACCTGACATCAAATGCCAAG
>JAWCMJ010000034.1:4175-5643 GCA_039091285.1 Candidatus Aenigmatarchaeota archaeon | reverse complement strand
CTTTTGCTAGTTGTGTGGCTTTTACTACATCATCTATCGAATGAATTCTGTTTGCTTTTTTCAAAATTTCTGGATAAATTGATTGAACACCAATTTCAACTCTTGTTGTTGCTAGTTTAAGCATCTGGTTTATATGCTCTTCAAAACAAAAGTCTGGTCTAGTTTCAATAGTTAACCCTGAACATTTTATTTTTCCTTCTTCATTAAATTTCACTGCTTCCTCTAAACTGTTTGCTTCCTTTCTATTTAAAGCATCGAAAAGCCTTTTTACAAACCATTCCTGATAGGTTTTTTCTAGAGCAAGAAAGGTACCCCCTATTATTATGAATTCAACCTTATCAACAGGATGACCCATCAAAGAATACTGTCTTATTCTGTAATTTACTTGTAAAAATGGGTCATAATTGTTTTGAATAGCCCTTTGAATAGCAGGTTCTAAACCCACATAGCTTTGTGGTGTATTCTCACCTTTCGGGCAGTAAATGCATTTGCCAGGACATTTTGCAGGTTTTGGCACAACAGTAATGACAGAAACTCCAGAAATTGTTCTCCCTGGTTTTGTCACAAGAAAATCTTTCAGTTTTTCTCTTTCTTCTTTTTTGCATGCTTGTAAAATCTGTATACTTGTCGGTATTTTCTTTGCGCTATATTTTTTGCAAATTCTTTTAACTATTTTCCATGTTTTTTCTCTTGTAAGCTTTTCCTTTTTAAGTTCTTCTATTATTTCTCTTAACAGTTTTTCTTGCATACAAAACTTATTTATCAATCATAAAATTAAAATTATTTTTTAAATAATTACTATTCGACAGTAGCGAAATCTTTATATAGTATCACTAATAAATAGTAACATATGAGAAAAAACTTTGAAGAAATAGAAATGATAGAAGAACAGTTGTACGAAGCCCAAAACGCTTTGTTTAGAGCAAAAACAGTAAGAGAAGCAAAATTCTTGCAAAATAAAATTGATTACTTGAGAAAAAGGGCAAAAGAATTAGGAATAATTTAGTTCTATTTCTTTAATTATAGATTATTTTCTTTCTTTAATTTCATATTTTCTCAAGATCTTTGAATAAGATAATCCAACTAACAAAATTCCTATTAAAAAAAAGGATTAAAGACATAGCTAATACAAAAAGGAAGTTTTCAAAAAAATTTCCAAAGTAATAAGAAATTATTAGTCCGAATGCGATTCCGTAAAAAAATGTTCCAAAAGCATAAAGAATAATATATTTTTTAGCTATTCTATGTGGATGAAACAAATCAATAATGATTTCTTTCAAACTCATACCAATCAAATAGCCCCGAGCGGATTCGAACCGCTGTCACGAGGTTTCTTCCAAGTGACCAGAGCCTTATACTTTTTTCGTATGCTTGGCCACTACACCACGGGGCTCTAAGTAATAATTTAAAACCTATCTTTAAAAAATGTGACATTTGGAAAAATATTTTAATTTAATTTTCTCAAATT
>JAWCMJ010000034.1:0-4165 GCA_039091285.1 Candidatus Aenigmatarchaeota archaeon | reverse complement strand
AAACAATTGGTTATTTCTTCTTATTCTGACTTATCGAAAGCTCCAAAGTCTATAAACTCCCTACATTTCCGAAAGTTTATAAGCAAGAGAATGTTAATCCTTGCGCTTAAAAAATATAGAAACATAAAAATTATTTCAATGTCAAGGTACGCTTATAGAAGATGTAATAAAAAAATGTTAGAATTAATAGAAAAGCAGAACATAAAAATAATTGTTAGAGAAAGTTTAGGAAGGCCAAATATTATCGAAGGGAGAATAAAATGAGAATTTTACAGCTGCATGTAGATTTTATCGAGTATGAACCTATAGAAAAAGAAATCGCACAAGCGGAAGAAGCTGAAAAAAAGAAGTACAGATTAGAGGACATTCTTGTTTTGTTAACATGTGTCGAGGATGGAGATAAAGAAGAAACCGGAAGAAAGGCTATAAACGAAGTTAAAGATTTCCTCCAAAAAATAAAGTCGAATAAAATCTTGATTTATCCTTTTGCCCATCTTAGCTCAAATATAGCAAAGCCAAACGAAGCTTTGAAAATAATAAAAGAAATGGAAATTTATGCAAAAAAATCTGGAATAGAAACTTTTAGAGCACCTTTTGGATGGAACAAAGCATTACAGATTAAAGTTAAGGGGCATCCTTTAGCTGAACAGTCAAGAGCTATACACCAAGAAAAAGAGGAAAAAATATCAGAAGCTGTAAAGACTGAAGAAAAAATCACGTCTTTCTGGTTTATTCTCTCACCTGATGGTAAATTGATAGAAGTAAACAAGTTTGACTTTTCAAAATATCCAAACCTTAAAAAATTTGCAGATTATGAAATGAGTAAAGTAAGAGCAACTCAGCAAGTTCCTCCTCATGTTGTTTTGATGAGAAAACTGGAAATAGCTGATTATGAAAGCGGTTCTGACCCTGGAAATTTGAGATGGTATCCGAAAGGGAGGTTAATTAAATCCTTACTAGAAAATTTTGTGACTCAAAAAGTTATAGAATATGGAGGGATGGAAGTTGAAACTCCTGTGATGTATGACTTTCAGCATCCAGCGTTAGCAAACTACTTGAACAGATTTCCAGCAAGACAGTATGTGGTTAAGTCTGAGGATAAAGAACTTTTTCTCAGGTTTTCCGCTTGTTTTGGTCAATTTTTGATGAGTAAAGATGCTCAAATCTCTTACAAGAGTTTACCTTTTAAAATTTATGAACTAACAAGGTATAGCTTTAGAAGAGAAAAGAGTGGTGAAGTAGTTGGTCTAAAAAGATTAAGAGCTTTTACCATGCCTGATGTTCATGCGATTTGTGAAGATATGAAGCAAGCTATGGAAGAATTCATAATTAGGTTCAAGCTTTGCATGGAAGTTTTAAAGGAAATAGGTCTAGAAAAAGACGATTATGAGCTTGCTATAAGATTCACAAAAGAATTTTATGAAAAAAATAAAAAGTTTGTTCTTTCCCTTGTAAAAATTTTTGGAAGACCTGTGTTAGTAGAAATGTGGCCAGAAATGTTCTTTTATTTTGTTTTAAAATGGGAATTCAATTTTGTTGATAACCTAAACAAAGCTGCAGCTCTATCTACAGATCAAATTGATATAGAAAACGCAGAAAGATATGGTATAACCTATATAGACAAGAATGGAAGAAAAAAATATCCGATAATTTTACACTGTTCACCAAGTGGGGCTATAGAAAGGTGTATCTATGCACTTCTTGAAAAAGCATACTTAGAGCAAAAAAATGGAAAAATTCCAAAATTACCTTTATGGCTTTCACCAACTCAAGTCAGGCTTATTCCAGTTTCAAACAAATTCTTGAAAGAATCTGAAAAAATAGCAAATGAATTAGAAAAAAACTACATAAGGGTTGATATAGATGATAGGGAGGAAACTGTAAGTAAGAAAATAAGAGAAGCAGAAATTGAATGGGTTCCAATAATTTGTGTCGTAGGAGAAAAGGAAGTAAAAAAAAGAATAATAACTGTAAGGTTGAGGGAAAAGAAAGAAGTAAAGGAAATGAAAATAGAAAAGCTGATAGAAATAATTAAAAAAGAAGTTAAAGAAAAGCCCTTTAAACCTCTTTCTCTACCAAAATACTTGTCTAAGCGTCCTATTTTTGTTAGCTAACAGCTTTTGAATGATTCCAAACCAAGTTAAACAAAGGCTCAAGCATCTGACTTGCTGCATGTTCGCTTTTACTCCAAACAACTAAATCTTGTGTTGAATGCACACTCTTTTGGTCAGTTAAACCAAGGATTAACTGTTTTCCATCAACAACTGTAAACCTTCCACCAATCGGTATTTCTTTATCGTTTGCAACTCTAATTTCTGCAATATTACTTAAAGTTTTTATCGCTTCTGAACATCTCTCACTACTACTCGTAACAATTTTTATTTCCACCCCTTTTTCTTTTGCTTTTTTCAAAGTTTCAAAGTGGTTTGAAAGTAAATCATTCAACCCTTCTGGAGTAGTCACTATGTTAATTTTTTGGCTCGCCCCTCTAAACATAGAATCAAGCTGTTGGAAAACAGAAAACTTGCCTTTTAAAGCTCCGGTAAAATCTTCTGGAGAAACAAGTTTAATTCCTTGAGAATAAATATCCATAAGTTCTCTCATCACTGGTGATTCCTTCAAGCTGTTTATCCTTTCAACTGTAGTTTTAAAATCTTCCTCAAGTTTTTTCTTTGCTCTTTCAAGAGCCTCTTCTGGGGAGATTGCTACATACCTTATTGGCTTTCCTGTCTGAACAACAACAAAACCTTTTTCTGCCAGGGTTTGAAGCACATCATAAGCCCTACTTCTTGGGACATCAGCAATTTCAGAAAGTTCGCCTGCTGTAGAGTTACCTCTTGCTAGCAGTGCTATCCAAAGTTTTCTTTCATACAAGTTTAAACCTATTCCTTTCAAAGCATCTAAAACTTTTGTTGAGGCTATCATTTTCCCCCCTTGTTACTATGTAGTGATTTAATATATAAATTATTAAACCTTACTATTTTACACTAAGATAATCTTAAATACTTTAGCCTCTCAAACCTTGGGATTTGAACAATTCTATCAACCTTTCAATAGTGTCTGTTTCTTCTGGCCCTTTATCTTCTCTTATCCTAACTAAACGTGGAAACCTTAGAGCATAACCAGAAGAATAGTTTGGCGATTTTTGGATCTCTTGAAAAGCAACTTCCACAACAATTTTTGGTCTTATTTTTACTTCTCTTCCCTTTTCTTCAATTATTAAATCTTTTAAGGCATCTGTCATAAGCTGAAATTGCTCCTCTGTTAAACCAGTACCCATCATTCCACAAGTTAAAAATTCTCCTGTATCAGGGTCTCTGCAAGCTAAAACATAAGAGCTTAACCATTTTGCTCTTAAGCCTTCACCATAAGTTGCACCTATTATTACCAGATCTAAAGTCTCCATTATCGGTTTAATCTTGTACATAGTACCGACATGCCTTCCAAAAACATAAGGAGAATCTAAAACTTTTAACATCAAACCTTCTTGTTTTGCTTTCAAAGCTTCTTGATAAAACTTTTCTGCATCTTTTAAATTATCTGTGATAAGCTGCTTTGCTAGCTCCACTTTACCAGGAATAATCTTGACAATTTTTTCCAAAATCTTTCTTCTTTCCTTAAAGGGTTTATCAAAAAGTTGTTTACCTTCAAGATAAACAACATCAAAAAGGTGGATTTGAACAGGAATTTCTTTTATCATTTTTTCAATGTCATATTTCCTGTGAATTCTTTGAGAAAGAACTTGAAAAGGTAAAGGTGAACCAGTTTTTGGGTTAATAGCTAAGGCTTCACCCTCAACTATACAATCTTTTGCTTTTAAAGATTCCTTAAGATACTGAACTAAATCTGGAAATTGCTTTGTAACTTCTTCCTCTCTTCTAGTAAAAAGCCAAATTTTATCTCCTTGTTTTTGAACTTGCACTCTTGCGCCATCGTACTTGTATTCTGCAGCAATTTTTTTGAATTCGTCCAAAACTTCTTTTATACTTTCGGCCTTTTCTCCAAGCATCACTTGAATTGGTCTACCAAGCTTAATTTTCACACTTTTTAACCCTTCTACTCCCTTTTCCTTAGCAATTCTTGCAACTTCACCAAAATCAGAAAGTATGTTCCAAGCATACTCCACAGCTTCTGTTAATTTTTCTTTTTCTTCTTTGCTCATATT
>JAWCMJ010000033.1:0-6096 GCA_039091285.1 Candidatus Aenigmatarchaeota archaeon | reverse complement strand
TTATTTTATTTTTTATTTCTTCCTTTCTTTTAAAGTAAGTCTCCTCTGAGTCTATAAACCTATCGACAAAAGCTAGGGCTATTGTTAAATCTAAGCTGTCTTCATTTCTTATACCCATTACTTTTACATCTTCTCCTGATTCAGGAAATTCTTTTTTAAATTCTTTAGAGTTTAAGTACCTTTCTGTGTCAAAAACGATTTTTTCTGTTCTGCTTAACGGAGAATAACCTACTGTGGCAGAAGTATCGTTTGCTCCAAGAACTTCTTTTCTTTTGCTAAAAATACTTGCTAGGGCAGAAGAGACTTGTTTAAGTTCAACTTGATATCTTACGTGTTCTTCCGGATCAACAAACCTTAAGTTATTTTTAAACCAACTTTTTGCTGTAGAGATTGCAATTTCGTCTACAGGAATTTCTTCATTGCCTACAAAATAGGATGCTCTATCTCCTATCACAAGAAGCATTGGTTTTTTAATTTTGCCACCGCCAAACTTATTTTCTACTTCTCCCGCTGCAAGCAATGCCTTATCTATGTTATGATGAAGTATTGCTCCAAACCTTTTAATATACTCTTTGCTTAACTCTATTGATATTTGGTTCATTATAGAATCACAAATATAATCAGGATGACCTAAACCTTTTCTTTCCACTATTTCTATTTTTTGTTCGCCCATAGGGGTTTGTTTTAGTTCCTCTATTACTATATTTCTCATTCTTTTGAGTATAGAAATTCTTATATTAATATTTAAGTGAAAAAAATATTCTTATAGGAATATGTTACCTGAAATAGAAGAAATAGAAAAAAGGAGGAAAAATCTTGGGTTAACCCAAAAAAGTTTAGCAGCTTTTTGTGGTTTAAGTCAATCTCTAATAGCAAAAATAGAATCGAAGAAAGTTAACCCAAGCTACTATGCAGTTAAGAAAATTTTCGATTGTTTGGAAAATTTGGAAAAGAAAAGTCAACTTACTGCAGAACATTTGTTGACTAAAAAAGTAGTTTTTATAAGAGGGAAGGAGAAAGTTTCTAGAGCGATAAAATTAATGCGCAAACATGGTTATTCTCAACTCCCTATTTTTAATGGAAAAAATTTTGTTGGTAGTGTTTCAGAAAGAACTATCCTAGACCAGATTTCAAAGGGCAAGAAACCTTCCGATTTCTTGAACAAGAAGGTTGAAGAGATAATGGAAGAGACTTTCCCAGTGATTACGGAAAAAGAACCATTGAGTTCAATATTAACTTTGTTGCAAAATAACCATGCAATATTGGTAAGTAAGAAAGGAAAAGTTATAGGAATAATTACGAAAGCAGATTTACTGAAAGTTGTTAACGCAAAGTAGTTTGAAATTTTAAAGAAATGAACTTTATCGCCAACTTCAACATCACTGATCCTTGATTCAGTAACTAAAATAGAAGGAAATTTAGTTTTATAGAGTTTATGAGGTTATTTGAATACAGAAAAAGAGAAGTAGAAGGTATTCTCAGCTAATTTTCTAATTTTTCTTATATAGTCAACAAGTATGTGATGGCTGTAATCAATTCTTCAATAGGTTTACTTCCAAAACTAACCTTTTTTTCTTCACTTTTTCAAAAATTTTTCCAAACCTTTTTGCTCCTTTCCACTTAAAATTTCCTGTTCGGTATAACCTAAAGCCTTTAAAACTCTCATACTTGCAGGTAAAATTTGATGATAGATATAATATTCTGGGTCATATTCGTTTGGTTTTACATCTTCCACAGGCTCTGCCCTATCTGCAATACTCCCCTTTCCTTTCACTATAACAAAACCTATTACCATACCTTCTCCTATAACTCTTCCTCTTATTCTTGCTTTCTGTGCAGCCTTTACATGAGGGCCAATTTGTTCGTATTGTGATAAAGGGCGAGTAATTTGCTCATAAATCACTAAATCATCTAGAGAAACTTCCCCTTCCTTTATTTTTTTGATAGTTTCTCTAACTAGTTGAACAGCTTTCTCTGGGTTTTTATCACGAAGAATTGTTATTAAGACTTCTCTTTGAATTTTTTTTGAAAGGTTACACCAATCTCTTCGTACAGTTTCGAAACCACGAACTTCTAGATTATTTTTATAATCAATTAGTGCATACCTTTTCTTTGCTCCTACTTCTTCAGTCCTTCTTGCAGTAAATATCCCTCCTTCATACAAATCTCTAAATTCTAACTCAATAATTCCTGGCAATTCTTTATTCACTTTTTCTTCGAATTCTTTTCCAATCTTTCTCAGTTTTTCTGGTTCAATTTCTTCAGAGATTTTTACCATAAGAGAATCTGTATCACCATAAATTATTTCAAAACCTTTTTCTTTAGCTTTTTCAATAACTTTACCAATATAGTATCTTCCGAATGCTGCAGCAGAAGCTCCACACTCTCTTTTATACCATCTTGCACTAAAAAACCCAAGATAACCATAAGTTGCGTTAGCTATTATTTTTAAAGCATACTGCATGTTGTCTAGTTTTTTCCATTCTTCTGTTTCTTTACTAACTTTTTTCATTTCTTCCTTGATTTTTTTTCTAGATTTAATAATATCTTCCAAGTTTTTAGGAATAAACCCTTTTGATTTTAAACAAAAATGCCATTTTGTTTCTGGAACTTTATTTTTTTCTTTGCATTCTTTGTGACCACAATTAAAAGTTTCTGGAGAGATGTTATGGGTAACTATTATTGTAGGATAGAGCGAATGAAAATCAAAAACTAAAATGTTTGAACGAATTCCTTTTTTTGGTTCTATTACTATAGCCCCCTTATAAGCAGGAACTAACCTTCTTCTTTCTATTTCTTCGGTTTTCGGTCTGTTTGGTATTAATATATTATTAAGAAAAGCTCTTCTCATGAAAAACCCTTCAACTAGTTGAGAATAAGTATAACGGGAAGCATCAAATGGTAATTGACCTGTTAGTTTAGATAAAGCAAATATTTGAGGAAGAATTAAATGTGATAGTCTTAAAGTTAGTTCAGAATCCCAAAGTGAATATTCTGCCAATCTTTCAAGTTGTTCCTTCTTTTTCCATATTTCTACCATCTCTTTATATTCCATTTTCTTTTTTCCTATTCCCAACAGCTCTTGAGCTACTTCATCTAATGTAAGAACCTCACTTTTCATAGAAGGTGATAGAATATGGCTAATGAAATTGAACAAATCTATATGGATTCTTCCTTTTGTTTTTGCTGAACTAATTCTTCCTCTTCTTACAACATGAATAGGAGAATTTTCTCTTCCAAGCTTCAACTGAATTTTAAACTCACTAGCTTTATCTCTAAGTTTTGGTAGATCAAAACCATCTGAGTTATAACCAACAAGAAAATCTGGGTCTTTTTCTTTTACTATTTCTAAAAATCTTTCAATCATTTCCTTTTCATTTTTCAAGACTTCAACATAACTTGGTTTTTCCTTCCATTCATGACATGTTAGAACTTTTTTGCTTTCATCACTACAAACTAAGCTTATCATTATTAGTTTGTTCTTATTGTCTTCTTCAACCCATTCTGTATCAAAAGCCATAAGTTTAAATTCGATATCTTTTTTAAGTTCAATTGGTTTAACAAAACTTGCATTAACTATTTTTTCAACTTGATATCCTGTTTTTTCTTTTAATTCTTCACCTTCCACAAGAATCCAATTCATTGGCTCTATTTGCTTATCAATTATATAACGCTTATAGAAAGGAATGTCATACTCGTAAGTTTCTTCCACCTCTTTCCATTCCTTTATTTCATTTCTAATGTCAGGAATTTTTCTTGGGTTATCAATAACAATTTTTATTAGCTTTCTTTTTTCTCCTTCCCAAAATTTTTCAATAATTTCTGTTTTTAAAATACTTCCAATCTTCTCTTTTTTTATTTCTTCCAATCTTTTCTTCAATCTATCAATTTCTCCATCTTTTGGCATTGCGTAGAAATAAGGTTCAAAGCTTTGGTCCTCAACTAATACGATTTTTCCTTCTTCATTCTTACAAAAAAGTCTTATCACACCTCTATTTTCTTTTAAAATATAATCTGCGTCTATTAACAGAAGTTTTCCTTTCAACTCTATCACTAATAAAGATTTTTACTTTAAATATTTTTTAATAGCTATTCTTCTACTATTTCTCTTTTTGATTCGTACTTCATCTCCGGATATTTTTTGTATAACTCTTTTCTTTTTGCTTCCAGAGTTTCTATGGATTTACCTAAAAATTCAGCTGCACATTGAACTTTAACTTTCCTTTTTTCTGCAGCTTCAAAAACTTTTGAAATTTTTTCCTTCCACTTCAAATCTCTGAGAAAATGATGATCAATTACTAATCTTTCTAATGGGCATTTTTCAATTATTTTTATCACATTTTGAACAGAAGTTTCAAGATTTTCCACCCCAAACCTATAAATCATGTAGGATAATGGTCCATCAAGAAAAACCAAGTTTGGTTTATTTTCTAGAATAAAATCAGTTTGATCTTTTTGACTTGGCCCCTCAACGTCTGAAGTATGGATAAATTTATATTCATTGTCTTCAATCAAAACTTCTGTAACAAAGCCTAACTTTGAGTTTGTTCCATGAAAAACTGGTTTAGAAAATTTTATTCTTGTTTTTCCAAATACAAACTCCTTACCATCAGAGTATTCTAGCTTTTTAGGTAAATTTTTTATTTGTTCTAAAAAAAATTTAGCTCTACCTTTTTGGGAAAAGTTTATTTTTTCGTTTGGGTCTTTAATTAACACAATTTTATTTTTGTAAATTTCTAAATTTTCTGAGGCTGAATAATGGTCATAATGATAATGCGTGATTATTAAAATTTCTGATTCCTTTGCTAATTCAACTATTTTTTCCCAATCATCGTCTAGTTTTTTCAGTTCTATAGGATGAGGAGGTAAACCGTATCTTACAGGTGCTAAAGAAATTCCAGGGTCGATTAAAATTCTTATATTATTTGTTTCAACAAAAGTCGCCATACTTCTTGTTCCTAAAGAATCAAAAGCCAATGGTAAGACTTCCATAAATTTATTTTGTGTTCAGGTTTTTAGAAGATTATTACTCAGAATTTGAACAATCCTTCTTACTCTTTATAAAACTTAAGATTTTATCCACAGTTTCTTTGAGTGTTAAATTAGAATTATCTAAAACAAGGTCGGCATATTTTTTCAAATCAAAATAATCGAAGCCATAGATATCTTTCCATTCTTTTCTTTCCATTCTTTCTCTTTCGCTTATTTGTTTTAAAGCTTCTTCAAAAGAAATTTTATCTCTTTGGGAAGTTCTTTTTGCCCTTACTTCTAAAGGAGCTTCTAGCCAAATTTTATAGTTAGCTATGTCCTTAAGGAAATAGATTGAAAGCTTTCCAGTAATTACTATGTTACCTTTTTTTGCTTCTTTAATTTGATTTTTATCTAAACTTTCATGCAATTTTTTGCTTTTTCCAAGTCTAGTTTTCCAGAATTCTAACGCAGCTTTTGCTTCCTTTTCTTTTAAAAAACTTTTGTAGGTTTTACCAGGAGACAAGAACCTTAATTTTAATTTTTTTGCTACTTCTTTTCCTACACTTGTTGTTCCAACTCCTGGAGGACCAGAAATAACTATTACCAATTTTTTCTTCATAAAAATAATTATTTTTCTATAAATAAAAATTAGCCAAGAAGTTTAATTTCAATATGAACGTTAGTAGGTATATTAATCCTCATTATTTGTCTTAAAGCTCTTTCGTCAGCTTTAACATCTATTAATCGTTTATGAATTCTCATCTCCCACCTATCATAAGTAGCATTCCCATGGCCTTTCAGGCTAAACTATAATCTAGTTTAGTGTCCCGTCGCCACAGGGAGTTTTCATAGCCACTACTTTCAGTTTTTTTGTTGGCAAAGGAATAGGTCCTCTATAGTCCACGCCAAACTTTTTTGCTATTTCTTTTATTTCATTGCAAATACTATCCAGCTCCTTAGGATCTCTTCCTAAAAGTTTTATTCTTGCTATTTGCATTTATCCACCACCTTTTATCGTTTTTTTTAATTCTCGGGAAATTCTAAATTTCCTTTCTTCAAATTTCAATATACCTTTTGTGTTATTTAGTTAAAATATTTAAACTTTTATCGCTATTTGCTTTGTCA
>JAWCMJ010000032.1:0-6232 GCA_039091285.1 Candidatus Aenigmatarchaeota archaeon | reverse complement strand
AACATTCCAAAGTTTTGTTAAGAATTTTGAGTTTGCAATAATTCTTTGTTCGGAACACCTAAAATCATACCCTAGACTTGCTTCTTGGGCTCCCCAGAACCTAAAAGCATCACTTCCGTACTTTTCAAGAATTGGTAAAGGGTCTATAACGTTTCCTTTACTTTTGCTCATCTTTTCTCCTTTTTCATCAACCCCATACCCGCTTATCCATATGTGCTTAAAAGGTAATTTTTTTGTTAACTGATAGCATCTTAATAATGAGTAATAGAGCCATGTTCTAACTATGTCTTTCCCTTGAGGTCTTATGCCATTAGGATAAGTTTTATTAAAGAATTCTTTATCTTTTAAGAATTTTGAAATAAACAAAGGAGAAATACTGGAATCAAACCATGTATCAAAAGTTCTTTGCTCACCAAAAAATTCTTTACTACCACAAGAAAAGCATTTGGAAAATGGTGGTTTTTCTTTCCATGGTCTATAATATTTTCCAGGTTTTGGAACGTTTGGCTTTCCACATTTTTTGCAATACCACACAGGAATCTCAGTGCCATAAAATCTTCTTCTAGATATTGGCCAGTCTGTAGTTAAAGAGTTTATCCAGTTTATAAGTATTGATTTGTGTTCTTTTGGGTGAAAAGAAACTTTTTCTATTTCTCTTTTCAGATCTTTTAAAAACTCCATTTGCTTTAGGTAGTATTCTTTCATAGGAATAATTTCTATAGGAGTTTTGCTCCTTCCACATATTGGTGTTCGATGCCAAATTTCTTCACTTTTTTTAATCAAACCAATTTTCTTTAAGTCTTCTACTATTTTTTCCCTCACTTCTTCAACTTTAAACCCAGCATAACTTCCTGCGTTTTCAGTCATTTTTCCCTCCTCATTTATGGCTATTATTTCTTTGAGCTTGAATTGTCTAAAAATCCTAACATCACTTTGGTCACCATAACTACACACCATAGCAGCTCCTGTACCAAACTCAGGATTTGCTTCCTTACAAGGAATTATAGGAACTTCTCTTTCGTAAATTGGAATTATAGCATGCATTTTTTGTAATTTTTTATATCTTTCGTCTTCTGGATGAACTATAACTGCTTGACATGAACAAAGTAGTTCAGGTCTTGTTGTAGCTATAGTCAAATTGTTTCCTGTTTCTTTTACTTTGAAATCAATATAAAAAAGTTGTGTAGGAAGTTCCTCATACTCTATTTCTGCATCAGCTATAGTAGTTTTGCAATCTATACAATAATTGTTTGGTCTTGTTGCCTCGTATATTAAGCCTTTATTCCAGAGCCAAATAAAAGTTGTTTGTGTCAGTTTTCTGTATTCTTCGTTATCTGTACGATAATAGTTATCAAAATCTCCGCTTAATCCAACCATTTTCAAGATTTTTATAAAAATTTTTTCTGCGTCATCTAAAGAATGCTCACAAAGTTCTATAAACTTTTCTCTTTCTGTTTCATGTAATCTTATATTGTACTTTTTTTCTGTATAGAGCTCAACTGGTATACCGTTTCTATCAATACCTATAGGAAAATAAACTTCAAACCCAAGCATTCTTGCAGTTCTTGCGATCATGTCTATTTGTGAGTAATGAACAACAGCACCAATGTGCCATGGCAATCCAGAAGGATATGGTGGAGGAGTATCTATAGAAAATATTTTTTTCTTTGTTCTTACGTTGAACTTAAAAATTTTTTTGTTAAACCATTCCTTCAAAATTTTTTCTTCTAATTCTTTCTTCCAAGCCTTTTCTTTTATTTTGTTCATTTTTACCCTCTTTAATTTTAGATATAAAATTTTGTTTTAAATAATTAAACGTTTACAAACTTTGAAATTCCTGCTTTCAAATCCTTTTCTGTATCTATTAAAACAATGTTTTTATTCAGAGGAAATGCAACGTTAAAAACCGGGACCTTATCGACCCAAGCTTGCTTAATTCCTCTGTGGGAGTGGCCGTGAATCACCAAGCTAGGTTTCCTTTCGATTATTACTTTTTCATATTTTTGTGAACCTAAGTTTTGGTAAAACTGTGGGTTTTCACCTTCTAGAGTTTTATAGGTAGGAGAATAATGGATAAGAAGGATTTTTAAATCTGCAAAAATTCTTTGTAAATACCTATCAACAAAGTTTACTCTTTCTTCATATATTTTTTCAATGTTCGGAACGTTTTTTTTCTGCCAAAGGGTAGGTGAGTCTAAACTTCCTGTTGTTCCTACTATTCCTACAGAAACATCCTTTATCTTTAAAACAATACTTTCATCATCAAGGAACTTTATTTCCTTATAGTTAGCTTTAATCTTGTCTCTCAAGTCCTGGTATTCATTGTTTCCAAAACATGCAACTATTGGACACAAAATTTTTCCAAAGAGTGTGTTATTAATCTTTTCATATTCCTTTAAATCCCCTCTTTCTATCATATCCCCAACTATTAAGAACAAATCGGGTTTTGCTCTTAAGTTATCTATAGCCCTAACAAAATCATCATAGTAGCGAGGGGAATGTACATCACCTGTAGCTGCTATCAACATACTTTTCTTTTAAAGATTTGAGTAAAGATAAACTTATTTTTATTTTTTTAGTGTCACTACCGATAAGTATTTAAATTTGATTTTCTATAAGTTGAGTAAGGTGATTTAATGCTTTTCCAAAAAGAAGAAGACTGGAAAAATTTTTTAAGTGAGGACGCAAAAGAAGCTCTAGCTAAACTTTTGGATTTGACAAAAAAGCATAGGGCTGCTTATCTCCAAGCAGAAGATGTAAAAGTAGCTCAGCTTTGGTGTGCTTTAGTAGAGCTTAAAAAACAGTTTGCAGAGTTTACAGAGGTTGTAAAGAAGATTGAAGAACCCTTTAAGGCAATAGTGGCAATAGGAGAGGCAGAGAAAAGAAAAACAATAGAAAGGCTTGTGACAGAAATAATTAAACCAGAGGAAGAAGCAGAAAAAGAAGCAACCCAAAAGCTAGTTGAAAGCTTAATGAGGTTCTAAAAAACAACCTCAACCTTTCCTATTCCTTTAACTTTTTTAGCTTTTTGTTTTATTTGTTCGGTTAAGTAGTTTACCATAGGGCAAAAAGGTGATGTTGGAGTAAAAACAATCTTTACATCCTTTCCCTTTATCTCTATTTCCTTTATCATCCCCATACTAACTACGTCTAGACCAGTTTCTGGGTCTATAACATTTTTTAATGCTTTCAAAATTTTTTCTTTCATACTTTTTTATTTTGTAATTCTAATTTTAAATATGGAAATAGATATAAAAGGTAGTTTGCCCCTTCAAGTGTTAATTTTTCTGTTCATAGTGTTTTTTATTAGACAAATGGTTTATTATTTTTCTGTTGGGGGAAAGGTTGACATTCATTTTATTTCAGATTCTTTATTTTTTGTTGCAGGAATTATAGCAGCTTTTTTTTCTTTAACACTTTCTAAGCAGTTAAAAACACAGCAAGAACTTTCGATGATAAGCCTTTTCTTGTCTATAAAAGAATTTAAAAATGAGGTAAAAAACATTTACATTTCTTCTTTTATTGCTGGAGCTAGCTTTTTTACTTATTCTTTTTTGTATACAACTAGCATTTTTTCTACAGAAGGTTTAAAGTCTACAGCTGAAATTTGGGCAAGCATTTTTGCCGTCATTTCTCCACTCTCCTTTTTACTCTTTATAATCTTCTTTGTTTTCATGGTTAGAAAATGGAAGAGAAGGTTTGAAAAGTATGGGGGAACTTTTTGATTTTTTAAACGTTATAGTTTATTTTTTAATTTCTTTTCTTTTTACTTTGATTACACTTTATTCTAGAAAATTCTTGAAGAACTTGGAGGAAAACGAAAAACTTGCTGCCTCACTTATTTTTCTAAACCCAAAAGTACCTAAGTGCTTCGAGATTTTTGCAATAATTTTTGTTATATTTGCTGTAGCCTCTTTAGTTTCTCCTATCTATCGAGCTTACTTCCGTTCTAGTGTTGTTATATCTATAATTTCTACTTGTATAGTGCTTTTTACTTTCATTTACTTTTTCAGGACACTCTATAATATAACAAAAAGTGAAGAGTATGGAGCTTAAAGCTGAATTGGAAAAAATATTAAAAGAAATGAAGATGATAGAAGGAGTAAGAGGAGGAATAATAGCTAATAAAGAAGGTTTACTCATAGTTTCTTATCTTCCTGCTGAGCTCAACTCAAAACTTTTGGCTGCTTTGGCAGCAACTATAGCAAAGGTTTCTTTGATGACAACAAAAGAAATGGGGATAGGAAGCTTTAACCATACTATAGTGAAAGCTTCCAATGGCTACTATGTTTGTTTTCCTGTAGATACCGAAATGATTTTAGCATGCTTGTTGGAAAAAGATGTAAACATCGGCTTAATTCTTGTAAAAATGGAAGTAAGCATAAAAGAAATAGTGAAAATTTTGAGAAGTGTCTAAAATTGAGCTTTAATTGAATGTCTAAAATTGTTGCTTGGTAATCTTAAATGGAATCTAATATTTTTCTTTCTTCATATGGACCGGCTGGGGTTCGAACCCAGAACCTTCTCCTTGCGAAGGAGACGATCTACCATTGATCTACCGGCCCATGATAATCAGATGTTAATTTTTTAATTAAATTTATTTATAATTAAACATTCGTGTTTTACTATGATTGAAGAAGGATATAAGTTGAGAAATTCAAAAATATTTGGTAAGAAGTTTTTACAGAACAGATACACGTTTTTTTTTGTCTATCCAAGAAAATAGAACTTCAAAAATCAATGTTAATCTCATCAACTATACTGTATTTGGTTATTGCCAATATGTAAAGAAGTGAAAAAAATAGGAATCTGTAAAATTCTCATACATAAAAAATTTGAACTCGAAAAAGAATCAAAAAATTTATATTAAAAATTGAAAATTGCTTTACTAGGTTTAAACAACTTTAAGGAAATTACATTAAAGACTATATAGAATGGACTCAGAAAAATTAGTGAAAAAGAAAAATGGAATAGAAAGTTTCTTAGAAATAATTTATAGAAATTACAGAGATATTATACGTCTTCCAATCTTTGAGTGTTGTTCGTAATCACTTCAATTAGGCCTCATTAGAATTAGATAGATTTTTATACTAACTAAATCAAATTAAAAAACATGAATAAATCGATTTTGATTGTGTTAATTTTTCTAATTTTTCTTATATCGTTCTTTCTCATATATTTCTTTACACCAAAAACATGTTTAGATGTATTAACTCCAGCAAGAAATATACTAACAGGTGAATGTAAAGTATTTGGCAGTAGTTGTATACCTTTTTATTATAAAAAAGATCCGAGTTGTTCAATTGAAATTGAATAACCATATAAACAGTTGATTTCTGGTTTCAAAGAAAAACTTTCCAATCTACTGTCGATTGGATAATACTTTTCACACTATTTTTCTTCCACTATTTTTACTGTATCTCGGTCAGTACACATAGAAGTTCAACTTTTGCATTCTTGCAGCTTCTAGGTTTATCAAAGAATCTCCAACATATCATCTATCCTTGATCCAAAAAGACTAATTTACTCCCAGGCCATTTGCTTATCCAGCATACTTTGATTTGAAAAGGGAGTCGGAAGAAGCAATATAATATTCTAAAGAAGTTATTTCAGAATTTAACGAGCTATTGTCACAGAAGGGTATAGTCAATGCTTTGAGTAAGAAGTGTTAAAAACCAAACTTTATATAATTTGACTTTATTTATTTGGTACAAGGCTTTTTAACCTTTTTAAGGCCTCCAATTTTCTCTTTTTCTCTATTTCTGCTTGCTTTAAAATTTCATCTAAAAATTTTATCGATTCGTCCATAGCTTTTCTTTCTATAGGTTTAGGAACTCCGTCCTTACCACCATAAGCATAAGAGTATTTCACAGGATCCTTCCAACTTGGAGGAGAACCATAAATTATCTCAGAAACTAAAGCTAAACCTCTGACAGTAGAAGGGCCTATACCTTTTATTGCGATTAGCTCTTCATAATTTCTTGGTTGAGACTCATAAGCTTTGTTTAAAGCATTCCAGTTAATGTTCTTTGGCATTTTTAAAACGTGAACAAAAAAATCCTTTTTTTTGGAAGGAAGAAAATCCTTATTCCTTCTCTTATGTTATTTGGAATAGCTGGAGGATTATGTTCTATTACAAAAGATTTTCATATACTTTTAATACTTCGCTTTTTTCAGGGAGTGGGAGCATCTTCATTGGGCTCTTTGAATGCTACAATTATCGTAGATATAT
>JAWCMJ010000031.1:1908-6240 GCA_039091285.1 Candidatus Aenigmatarchaeota archaeon | reverse complement strand
AAAAGGTGAGGATATTTTTATAATTTCTCCATCTTTTATCTTCAACTCTTCTGCATCATCTTTACTAATTTCAACATAAGCTTCTGGCTTGATTCTGTTCAGAACTTCAACTTTTCTTGTCATTACCCCGGTGTTGAAATGTTCAAACCATCTATGAGAGATTAGAAGATATGGATAAGAATGATTTAAACTTTGGGGACCTACAAATGAAACAGGATAGAAAATTGCTCTTTTTCCAGGATAGCCGAAATCTTTCGTGTATAAAATTTTTGTTCCTTTCAGGTTTTTTTTATCACAAGGCCACTGTATACCTTTTCTTCCAAGTTTTTTATAAGTTATATTAGAATATTGAGGAATTACTTTTTTCATTTCATTAAAAATTTCTTCTGTTGAACTAAAGTTGAACTGGTCTTTGAACCCCATTTTTTCTGCTAAAAGTTTCACTATAATCCAATCCTCTTTTGCTTCTCCTGGTGGTTCAACAGCTTTGTTGATTAGTTGAACTCTCCTTTCACTATTAGTAAAAGTTCCAGTTTTTTCTAAAAAGTCTGCTGCTGGTAAAACTATGTTAGCAAGCCTTGCTGTTTCTGTCATGAAAATATCTTGAACGACCAAAAACTCAAGATTTTTTAAGTTTTCTTCTACCCTATCAGCGTTTGGTAATGAAACTACCGGGTTGTTTCCGATTATGTACATGCTAAGAATTCTTTCTGGTATAGCTTCTATCATTTCATACTCAGTTAATCCTTTAGAGATAGGTAAGTCTTTAACTTTCCACGTTCTTTCAAATTTTCTTATAGTTTCTTCTGTTAAAGAGGAATAACCAGGATAGATGTTTGGTAAAGCCCCTGTGTCGCAAGCCCCCTGAACATTATTGCAGCCTCTTAAAGGGTTTATTCCTGATCCGGGTTTTCCAAAATTTCCTGTCAATAAAACTAAATCTGTTATTGTTAAAATGTTTTCAACTCCGTTGCTATGCTGGGTTATCCCCATTCCTAAAAGAACAGCAGCCTTTTTTGCTTTTGCGTAAAGCAAGGCAATTTCTCTAATTTTTTCTTCATCCACTCCTGTTAGTTTGGAAATATTTTTTAAATCAAACTTTTCCAAACTTTTTTTAAATTGCTCAAATCCCAACGTTCTTTCCTTGATAAAAACCTTTTTTTCTAACCCATTTTCAAGAATAACTTTCATCAAACCAACAACAAAAAGGATGTCTGTATTCGGGTTAACTTTAACAAAAATATCGGCCTTTTCCGCAGTTTCTGTTTTTCTTACATCTACAACAACAAGTTTTCCTCCATGCTTTTTCATTTCTAAAATTCTATCAAAGCCTATTGGTTGGGTAACAGCTGGATTTACACCAAAAGCTAGAATGCAATCTGCTTCACTCAAATCCTCGTAACTATTAGTCATAGCAGACTTTCCAAGAATCTCATACAGCCCCGTAATAGTTGAAGCATGGCACAAGCGAGTACAGTTATCTATGTTATTAGTCCCTATTACAACACGAGCAAACTTTTGGATCAAGTAATTTTCTTCATTCGTGCATTTTGTTGAAGAAAATATACCAATAGAGTTTTTTCCGTAAGTATCCCTTATTCTTGTTAGCTCGTTTGCTATTATGTCCAAAGCCTTATCCCATGAAACTCTTTCAAACTTATCCTCTTTTTTAACCATAGGGTGCTTTAGCCTTTCTGGATAATTAGTTACTTGTAATAATGTAGCTCCTTTTACACAAACTCTTCCTTTATTGATCACATGATCTTTCTGTGGGTTTATTTTTATAATTTTTCCTTTTTCTACTTGAACTTCTAAACCACAACCAACACCACAATAAGGACAAACTGAAAAGACTTTCATTAAATATTTTTAATTCTTTTTAGTAAATTAATTTAATCTATGGAAGTAAGTTGTTTGATTCTTGCTGGTGGTAAATCGTCTAGGCTTAAGAACAAACCTTTTCTTATTTTAAAAGACAAACCTTTAATAAAACATGTTTTTGATAAATTAGAGAAAATTTTTTCTGATATTGTTGTTGTTGTTAAAAATGAAGATGAAAAAAGAAAAATAGAGAAGATTGTTAAAAATTGCAGAATAGCTGTTGATAAAACTAACACTTTCTCACCAATAGCAGGGATAGTTGAGGGGCTAAAAGTTGTAAAAAACAACTTTGCTTTTATCATAGCTTGTGACATGCCCTTTTTTAATGAAAAAACGGTAAAAGAGTTGTTTTTAAGGTTTGATAAAAATACAAAATGTATTTGCTACGCCTATTCTTTAGAGAAGTTCGAACCTTTATGTGCAATTTACAGAAAGGATTTTTTTAAAGAGGCAAGCTTGGAAGATAGTTTGAGTGAACTTATAAGAAAAGAGAAGAATAAAGTTTTAGTCCCAATAGTTAAAGAGACGGATGAATTCTTTAACATAAACACAGAAAAAGATTTTGAGATTGCTAAAAAGTTAATCTCCTGAGAGGTTCGGCAAGATTCCAATTTTTTCAAGTAGGAACCATACTGTTAAAATTAAAAGAAGAATCGAACTAATTAAAACGTTAATAGAAATTTGTGAGTTTTGGAAAAGGTAGCTTCTTAAGATTTCATAAACAAGGTAAAATACTATGACGTCTCTTATGAAAGATCGAAAACCCATATAATTAATTATTTATTAATAAAAATATTCAGAGTATGAGAATAGTAATTGGTTTGGGAGGATCCCTTTTAACAAAAGAACTTACTTACGAGAATTTCAAGAAGTATGCAGAGGTTTTGATTAAACTCAAGGAAAAAGGTCATAGGCTAATAGTTATTTGTGGGGGAGGCAAAACTTGCAGAGAGTATCAAAAGATAGCAAAAGAGTTTAATGCTACCTCAACTTTTGTCGACAGGATTGGGATTATAGCAACAAGACTAAACGCTTTGACTCTAATCTCAGCTTTGGGTGAGCATGCATTTCAAGATGTTGTTAAAAGTGTGGAAGAACTTGAAAATTTATCAAAAGATAAAATAATAGTTGGGGCAGGAATTTTTCCTGGCCATTCGACAGATTTTGACTCTGCTATATTTGCAGAAGCTATTAGAGCTGATCTTTTAATAAAGGCAACGAATGTTGATGGGGTATATACTTCCGACCCAACTCAAGACCCTAACGCCAAGAAGTTAGAAAAAGTAAGTTATGAGGAATTTGAAAAGATTTTGTTAAAAAATAGACAAGGACCAGGAGAATACAAGCTTTTTGATTTGTCTGCTGCAAAAATAATAGCAAGGTCAAAGATAAGAACAATAATAGTTGACGGAAGCGATTCAGAAGAAATCTTAAGAGCAGTAGAAGGAAAGCATAAAGGAAGCGAAGTTTTAAGTTTAACTTGAAAATAAATTATTAGAAAGCCCTGGTAGCTCAGTTGGTTAGAGCGCATAGTAGCGTAAGCTTGGTAAGCATGAGGTCCCGGGTTCAAGTCCCGGCCAGGGCTTGTCTATTTCTGTAATTTCATTAGCTTATATAATAGCAAATTTAAGGCACATTATAGAACTTCTTTTATGCAATACTTTTAAAAACTTTCTATTTTTTCCTCTTACTTTTCTTTAATTTTCTCCTTACTATTTTTGGTTTTGAAACTTTAGTTTCAACTATTTTTTCAAGCAAGCTACTTATCTTGTTAAATCCTTCTGTTAAGTTAGAAATGCTTAACGAAAGGTCATGAAAATCTTCTGTCATAGTTTCAATAACAGTGGCCATGTTTTCTATACTTGCTGTTAGATGAATTATAGCCCTCATTGCTGAACCTTCTTCATCAAAAACGTTTTTTCCAGCACTATCAACAATTCTAAATTCTTTTACTTCTTCCATGTTCCACCCCCATTATTAAAATAAGTTTTATTCGGTAATCAAATTTATTTTTAACTTTCTCCCAATTCTTTCCTTAACTCAGGTTTTTTCCAATATTCTAAAATTAACCTTTCAATTCTTTCTATATCGAATGTTGAGAAGATTGTAACATCCCAATTATAATAACTTTTTTGTGACTCTAACCAAGATTCTCCTAAAGACTCTTTTATAGGTTTTGTGTCTTTTAAGTTTATTCCTAAAAATTTAATTTTACCATTCCCGACTCTTAATTCCTCGATTCCAATTTTATTTATGTTTTCCCAACTTATTTTTATTTTTTTCTTTCCTAAGCTATAAACAATCCCTTTTTCATTCAATTCAAAAAAATTACGACCTCTTAAAAAAAATGTTATTAAAGCAGCGAACCCTATAAAGAAACATAAAAAAGACATGAAAATATCCGAAAGGAATAATCCAGCTAAAAAGAAAAGAATAGAGCCAATAATTAAA
>JAWCMJ010000031.1:0-1862 GCA_039091285.1 Candidatus Aenigmatarchaeota archaeon | reverse complement strand
TTTTTTCATGCCAAACCTAATCTTACTCATAATTATTATTTGATTTAAAAATAATATTATGAAGTTTTGGATAATAGTTGCAATAATTTTTATATTTTTTTCAATTCTTCTTTGGTTTCTTCCTTTTGAGTGCGAGAATACGGTAATTAATCTTGAAAACTGCTATTGTAACTCAACTATTTGCAAAAACATTTTTGGGAACAAGCTTTACGGTAAAGAGTGTACGGAATGTATCAACACAACTAAGCCTTCTTGATTTCTTCTACAGTAGTTTCCTTGAATTCTTCCAAAAGCTTGTCGATATCTCTGACCAATTCCATGTATTCAACATTTTCTTTTAGTTCAGTCTTTATTTTCTCTCTATCTATTTTTGATTCATCAAAACCCGAGGCAATACTCTTGAAAAAATTTGTTTTCATAAAAATTTCTATGCTTTCTGGGATTATTTCTTCATGGATCAAATCCTCTAGTTCATTTCTTTTTTCCCTTAAAACTTCTTCACACTTCCTACTAAAGATCAAGTTATAAGTTTCAAACTTTTTCCTTAAGACTGAAACTTCATTCTCCAAGCGTCTTTTTTTCTCAAAAAAATAAAGAGCTAGAGCAAGCATAAGCACAGGAAAAGTTACTATAAAGATGAGAAAATACTCATAAGGGACGGATTTTAGAAGGTTATCAATAGTAGAAAAAAATGTGGTTATTAGATTTTGAATTTCTTCTATTAAATCTGTCAAGCTATCTCCTTTTCAAATTCTCTAAAAGTCTTTTTTCAGTTTTTGCAACAATTCCCCTAACTTTTCTTATCGCATCAATATTTACAGAAATACTTGTGATTCCGCGTTCGACCAAAAACTCAACCATTTCAGGAATATTGCTTGGAGCTTCACCACAAATAGAACTTTCCACGTAATATCTATTACAAGTTTTTATAGTTTCTTCTATTATTTTTAAAACGGCTGGATGCATTTCAGAATAAAGGTTTGAAATTCTTGCGTTGTTTCTATCAACTCCAAGAGTAAGCATAGTCAAGTCGTTCGAGCCAATAGAAGCAAAACTAATTCCTTCCTTACAAAAATCTTCTATAGTTAAAGCACAGGAAGGAGTCTCTACCATTATTCCTAGCTTACAGCTTCTTGGTAATTTTACTTCTAGAGCAATTTTTTTTGCCCTTCTAAACTCATCTACAGAGATTATGAAAGGAAGCATTATATGAAAGTTATACAATCCTTCTTCATACAAGCTTTTTATGGCTTCAAACTCAGCCTTTAATAGTTCAGGCTCATCCAAACTTCTTCTTATTCCATGCCATCCCAGCATAGGGTTATCTTCTTTTGGTTCTTCCTCCCCACCTTCCAAATATCTTAATTCATCTGTCCTTGCATCTAGCGTTCTTACCCAAACGGGTTTTGGGTAAAAGGCTTTTGCTATTGGTCTTATTCCTTCAAGAAGAATTTTAACGTACTCTTCTTTTTTCCCTTCTCTTATAAGCTTTACAGGATGTTTTCCTGATTTTAATATCATATGTTCAATTCTTAACAAACCAACACCATCAACTTTTTTTACTATTTCTTCTACACCTTCTGGAAAAGCTAAATTAACCTTTATTTGTGTTGTTGTTGATTCTATTTCTTCTTCAGGAGCTAGGATTTCTGGTGTTTCGACTTCAATGATTCCAGGGTAAATTAATCCTCGATAAGCGTCAACAGTAACTTCTTGTCCATCTTTTAAAATTTTTGTTGCAGCTAAAGTTCCTACCACACAAGGAATTCTCATTTCTCTGGAAACTATTGCGGCATGACATGTTTGTCCTCCAGAGTCAGTTATTATAGCAGCACATTTGCTCATAGTGGGAACTAAATCAG
>JAWCMJ010000030.1:0-6366 GCA_039091285.1 Candidatus Aenigmatarchaeota archaeon | reverse complement strand
AGAAAATTTTTAGGTTTTTTACTTGAGAGAAAGCTTTAACCTCTGCTTTTATTACTACTTCTTCCCCCCTAGTAATTTTTTGAGGTTCTGTCAAGAATATTTCGACTTTTTTTGTTTCGACAGTTTCGTTTATTTCAGACTCCTTCAAAAGACTTAAGTTTTCAAAAGAATAAGCAGTAAGAGAGCCAACCAAAACTATAGTGAAAATCGGTAAGATTGCACTTTGTGATTTTAGCTTAGATAAAGCCTTCATTTTTCTTTCACCATTCGACAGGTTTGTTTTGCTCACCTTTTTCAAAATTTTCAATTCTAACAAACAGTCGATTTTTATCAAACTCAAAAAAATTCCGACTTTTCTTTATACTAATGAATAACATTAATGTTAACTATTTTTGTCGAAGTATTAGAATTTAGAAAAGGGTTTAACTGTCGAGAGAAAACTAACGTTTAAACAAAGAAAAAGTCAAGAAAATACAGTGTAAAAAAAGGCTTCTTTATAAACTAAAAAGAAAAGCATAAATTTTCTGACTGTCGGTAGCCAACAATCAGTCGAATAATAAGATTTAATTCGACAATTCGACATATTTTAATTATGAAAAGTATAAGAGAAGAGCAGTTTTACTTTATTCAAAGAGTTAAAAACTTTCTAGTTCCATCAAGACAAGAAGCAAAACCAGAAATAACTTTAGAAGATATACTCAGAAGAATAGAGAAAATTGAATCTATGCTTCAGCAAGAAGAAAACGAAAGCGTGAGAAAAGCAAAAATAAAGGATCAAATAATTTCTTTGCTTGAACAGCATAAAAGACTTACTTCTTCTCAACTAAGTAAGCTAATAAACCTTTCAAGAACAAGGTGCAACGAATATTTCAGAGAGCTAACAGCAGAAGGGATAACAGAAGGAGTTTTGATAGATAGAAAAAAATACTATAAGCTGGTGAAGAAGTGACAAGAACAATAGGAATAGTTGCAGGAAAAGGAGGGGTAGGAAAAACGACAGTAGCGATAAACTTAGCTTGTGCTTTAGGCTTGCTAAACAAAAGAGTTGGCTTAATAGACTTTAACTTCACAACTTCTCATTTAGCTCTAGAATTTGGGATGCTTCCTGGAATTACTCTAAACAACGTTTTAAGGAATGAAGTAGGAATAGAAAAGGCTTTATATCCTGTTTTTAACATTTATGTAGTTCCTGCTTCCTTAAACCTAACAGATTTATCTGGAATAGAGACTGTTGACTTAAAAGCAAGGATAAAAAATTTTATGAAAGATTTTGAAATAGTCTTGCTTGATTCTGCCCCGGGTTTTGGAAGAGAAGCTTTAACTTCTATTCAAACAAGTGATGATATAATCATTGTTGCCAACCCAACTATAGCCTCATTAGTGGATGCTATTAAGTGCAAGAATCTTTCAATTCAGTTAGGAGTTAACCCTTTAGGAATAATTTTAAACAAGTATAAAAACAGAGATTTTGAACTTAAACCAAAAGAAGTTTCTCAACTAGTTGAGCTTCCTATAATAGGGATAATAAAAGAAGATGAGGATTTTTTGAAGAGTGAAGCAGCAAGGATACCCTTAATATTTTATAAAAGAAAAAAGGCAGAAGAATTTGTAAAAATAGCACATTTTATTTCTGGTATAGAGTATAAACCTAGCTTTATTTCAAGGTTAAAAAGTCTTTTTTATTAATCAAGCTTTAATTTTTTATATAATTCCTCTTTTTAAAAAAACTATATATTTATGTTTAACACTAATATTAAATATGAGAAAAAAACAATACTCAAAAGAAATTATCCTAAAAATACTTAAAGAGCATACAGAAGGATTAACTATTCAGAACATTTCTAAACTAGCTAAGATGAGTAGAATTACTGCTACAAAGTACGTACATGAGCTTATAGGTGAGGGAAAAATAATTGAAAGGAAGGTAGGGATAGCGAGGCTTTTATTCTTAAAGGAAAAGTTTGCTGAACTCGTCAAAGAAGAAGAAATTCTGAAAAAATTAAGGAAAAAACTTTAAACCCACTCAATAAACTTCATTTTTGTTAGTTCTTCTAAGATTTCTTCTACCACTGGCTTAACATCTTCTGGCTTATGAGAAATCCTCTTTGATAGCTCGTCAACAATATTTTCGACACTTCTTTTACCGTCGCACATCCTAAGAATACCAAAAGCAACTTTATCTAGCTTCCACATACTACTACCATTAAAAGTAGCATAAAGTGTGCCTAGATGGTCTATAACCTTTAGGTTTTTTGCTCTTATTGGTTTTCCTTCCATTTTCTCGATAATTTAACCATATTTTTAAATTTAATAAAATTTTGCTTTATAGCTCTACAAAAAATTTTTCGACAAAGGTTGAAAATAAAAGGATAACATAACAAATAAAAAGCCCTCTCCATATCTTCATGTCTTTTAAAAGTCTTAAGCTCTCTTTTTTAACTTCCTTAATTCTTTCTTTAAAAAGAAAAATTTCCAACTTTCTTTCAATTTTTAAAGCCTGAAAGGCTGAAAAAGAAAAAACAAGAGTCTCGAGAAAAATATGAGGAAAAAGTTTTGTTAAGCTTGGAAAAACACTTAAACCTAGCAAGTTTATGAATACTGAGAAAAAAGTTGAGATAAGAAAAGAGAAAAGAAATAAACAACCCAATGGGAAATAAAAAAGAGAAAAGTAGCAGCTCCTGTACATGGGCTTAAGCCTTTTTATTTTTTTTGAAAGATTGCCCAAAAAATTGTAGAAAGGGTCAAAAATTCTGTCGAAAAGTTTGTAAGCAGAAAAAGAATAAACTTTTATTTCTATCAAACAAAAGAAAATTCCTCCATAGCATATTAAAGTTGAAAGAAAAGAGTTAGAAAGAAAAATTATGAAAAAACTTTCTAGAGGCATTTCTTTCTTAAAAAAAGGTACAAGAAAGAAAATTTTACTAACAATCATTCCAGCTAAAACCCCTGAAAAAGCCCCAAGAGCTAAAGATATGAATAAATGTTTGATGAGCTCCAAATATCCCTTAAGCATTTTATAATATTTTCTTACTTTTATTGAAAAATTTATACAGATGATGGCTAATCACTTTAGAAAAGAATGCAGGGGCTGGGATTTGAACCCAGGAAGGCACTAAGCCACAGGATTTCTTTCATCTTTAATCAAAACTCAATCTTACTTGAGTCCTGCCCCTTTAACCAGACTCGGGAACCCCTGCACTAAATAAAATATTTTAAACAATTTAATTTTTTAATTTTTTGTAAATTATTCAAGACCAACCTCACTTTTTAATCTTTCAACTTGGTCTTTTAGTTTGATCAACGTGTTTTCAAAATCTTCACTTTCTTTCTTAGGTTCCTCAGCATAGCTATAAGGTTTTAAGAATGTAGAATAAAGTTTTGAAACCCTTTCTTCTAATTCTTTAATCATACTTTGAGTTGTGTCCAAGCTTTCTTTCATCGTTTTTTCCAGCTCATTCAAAGAAGTAAAAATATCTTTTACTTCTTCTAAACTATCTTTTATTTTTTCCATCTCCAAAACTATCTCATCATACTTTTCAACTTTTATAAAAACTGAAGGACTTTCATACTTTTCTTCCTTCTTTTCTCTAATTTCCTCTTTTTCAACCTTAGGCTCCTCAGTTTTTTCTAGTTTAACTTCTTCTATCTTTTCTTCGGCCTCTTCCTTAGGTTTGGTAAATTTTCTTTTTGATGCTTGAATAAAAGCTTCAGCAATTTCATTTGGTGAGAAGCCACTTCTTCTTAAACTTTCAATTATTTCTCCTTCAGGGATTTCTTTCTCCATCATTTCAAGAACTTCTTCTGTAGGGGTATAACCTTTTCCTTCTTCCTTTTTTCCAAAAACTGTCATTCAAATCAATTATTATTTTTGTTTAAAGGAATATAACTTTTTCCAAAATGCGCTGGGCGGGATTTGAACCCGCGTTTCAGCCGTGGCAGGGTTCCGCTAAGCTCTGCGTCTTAACCAGGCTGGACTACCAGCGCTCAACCAAAAATTCCACCAAAACCTTCTAAAGCTTTATTTTCCTCCTCCTTTATCTTACCTATTAATTTTTCTTTTTCTTCGCCTTTAATTTCTTTTGCTAAGTCTTTTGTTATTTCTAAAGCTTTTTTACATTGCTCTTCTAAACCAGAGACAAAACAGTAATAGCCTTCTCCCCCATAACTCTTTCCTTCTCTAAAAGTTATGCTTGCTCTTGAAACTAAATCATCTTTAAGCAAAATCTCTCTTACTTTCTGATAATCTTTTGTTTCAACTTGAAGCACTACTTCCATTTTTTCCCTCCTTTTTTCTTGAGCCCCGAGAGGGATTTGAACCCTCGACCTGCTGTTTACGAGACAGCTGCTCTACCAACTGAGCTATCGGGGCTATATCTATAATATTATTCTAAACCAATATATTATTATACGGTGATGAAAACGAAAGAGGCTATGCTATGGCAAAAGGAAAGAAATGGTATAAGATGTGAACTTTGTGCTAGAAGATGCTTTATTCCAAAAGGAGGAAAGGGGTTTTGTTTAGTAAGAGTTAACAAGGATAACAAGCTTTATACTTTAAACTATGGCAAGCTTATAGCAGTTAACGTCGACCCTATAGAAAAAAAACCTTTGTTCCATTTTTATCCTGGTTCTTCTGCCCTTTCTATTGCTTCTGCTGGCTGCAATTTCAGATGCCAGTTTTGTTTTGACCCAAGCACAACAGTTTTAACTGATCGAGGAATTTTTGATTTTGAAACGCTCTTTAACAAAGGAAAACCCTATGAAATAGAAGGAGGTTATGTTAGTTTTTTAGATAGTATAAAAACTTTTACTCATTCTGGTAAGGTTTCAGAAATAGAAAAAGTTTACAAACATTACTATAAAGGTGAGCTAATTGTAATCAAACCTTTCCATTTACCAAAAATAAAAGCTACTCCTTCTCACGAATTCTTTGTTTACGATAAAGAAAACAAAAAAATTAAAAAACTTCCTGCAAGAGAGATAACAAAAGACCATCTTTTAATAATCCCTAAGCTCCAAACTGAAACTAAAGGTTGTATAGAAGGTAGAAAAGTTTACTTTTCACCTTATTTTAGAGTCAAGGTCTTTGGAAAGGACACGATAGCTAACTTTTTAAACGGGTTTACTTCACAAATACTTTACCAAGAACAAAGTAGATTTATAGAGAATGGGAATTACTTTCTTGTTGAAATAGACAAAATAGAAAAAGAACCTTATTCTGGTTTTGTTTATAACCTTGAAGTTAAGGATGAAGACCATTCTTATCCTTCTAACTTTGTTTTTGTTGCAAATTGCTGTAATGCTTCTATAAGCCAAGCCTTAGTTTTGGAAAAAAGCGAGAAAGTTCCAGGTGAAGAATACTCTCCTGAAGATGTTGTTGAGCTTGCTGAAAAGAATAATTGCAAAGTAATAAGCTACACTTATACAGAACCAACAATATTTTATGAGTTTGCTTTTAGGGTTGCAAAACTAGCTCACAGAAGCAATATATTAAATTCTTTTGTTACTAACGGTTACATAACTACTGAAGCTTTAAAAAAGTTTAAGTATTTAGATGCAGCAACTGTCGATTTCAAGGCTTCTGCTGACCCCGAATTCTATAAGAAGTTTATGTCTGTCCCAAGTGTCGAACCAATTTTCGAATCTTTAAAGCAAATGAAAAAACAAAGGGTTCATATAGAAATAACTAATTTAATAGTTCCTCAAATTGGTGATAGCATCGAGCTTTGCAGAAAGCTTGCAGAATGGGTTAATTATGAGCTTGGTCCTCATGTTCCTTTTCATGTTTTACAGTTTCATCCTGACTACAAGCTTTTAGATTTACCTTTCACTCCTGTAAGCACTTTAGAAAGATGTATAGAAGAAGTGAGGAAAGCAGGGTTAAGGTATGTTTATATCGGAAACGTTCCAGGTCATGAAGATGAAAGCACTTACTGTTACAACTGTAGAGAGCCTTTAATCTTAAGGGAAGGTTTTTTTGTCAAAAAGATAAATTTAGTTAAAGACAGATGCCCAAAGTGTGGGTTTAAAATTGATGTTGTAGTAGAATAGCAAAACATAAATTGGTTCAGATGTATTTACTTTTTGTGAAAGTTGTAGTAATAATTTCATTTTTTTTGGCTTTAATTTTTTTTATTCCAACCTCTTTGGCTCAAGTCCAGTTCTATGGTATAGATGTTAGTTTAGATAAAAGGGGAAGAAGTTTTGTTACTTTAACGGTAACTTTTAGCGAGACAAAAGATAAGCTTGAGTTTGAGGTTATAGGAAGAGTAGAAAATTTGAAAGCAAGCTCAGAGTTTGGAAACATAACTTGTAATTCTTACGGAAAAGGGATTTCTGAAGTAAAGTGCGATATCAACATTTCAA
>JAWCMJ010000003.1:15623-20577 GCA_039091285.1 Candidatus Aenigmatarchaeota archaeon | reverse complement strand
TTGGTTTTGAAGATTATGAAAAAAATGAAAATAAGGAAGAAAAGCAGGAAGCTAAATATGATGTGACAGAAAAGACTCTAACCTCTTTTATAGAAGCAGCAAAGAATAGCGAAGAAGCTAGTAGAAAAATAGCAGATTTAATTTTTTCTTCCCTTAACTTAAAGAATTTCAAGGAAAAGCTTATAGAAGAAGCGTTGAAGGATTCTGAGCTAAGGAATAAAATAATGCTGGAGCTTCTAAAAAAATTATGAGTATAAAATGTCGAAAAACTTAAACTCTCCTTTATACTCTTCTTCCTTTACTTCAACGCTTATAACCTTAGAACCTGGAGGCCCTTTTTTAAGAAAATCCAAGAAGTGCTTAATTCTTATTTCACTTCCTTCTGCCAAAACTTCAACTCTTCCGTCTTTCAAATTTTTTACCCAACCTACAACTCCCAAACTTTCTGCAAACCTTTTTGTGTTGTACCTAAAGTTAACTCCTTGAACTAAACCAGAAACAAAAGCATGAATTCTAACATTTCTCATTATAACCACTCTAACTTTATATCTCTATTTTTTACTTCTTTTCTTCTTAATTTTTTTTGCTGATCTTATTAAGGCCTCTACACCCGGCATTCCTTTTCCAGAAAGAGAAGTTATTAAGGCCCCTCCTCCCAAGCTTATGTAAGAAAACTTACTTTTGTCCAAACCTAACTTTTCTATAGCAACTAAAGTATCTCCTCCTCCTATCAAAGAAAATGCTTTTGAGTTTGCTATAGCTTCAAGAATAAGTTTTGTTCCAACTTCAAACCCCTGTTTTTCGTAAACTCCTGCAGGACCTTTAACAACAACACTCCTTGCTTTTTTAATTATTTCTCCGTACTTTTTTGCTGTTTCAGTTCCTATATCTTGTAAAAGGTTTTCTGTTGGTAATTTTTCAACTGGAATTTCTTTTCTGTTTCCGTTTTCTTCAAAAGCAACGTCTACAGGGAACTCTATTTCTAACTCATATTTTTTAAGCAATTCTTTTGCTTGATCTATTAACTTATCGAAACCTTTTTTTGCAAAAAACTCTTTCGTTTCTTTTCCCAAGTCGTAACCTTTCGCTGCTAAAAAAATTTCTCCTACTGTCCCACAAGTTAAAACTTTTTCGATAGACCCTGGCATGTTTTTAAACATGTGATCTATTATATTCAAGCAATCATCAGGCTTCGCTCCTCCAAGAACAAAAACGTTTATCCCTAAAGGGTCTAAAGCCCTTTCTTCTGATTTTAGTTCTTTTTCCATTATTCTTCCTGCATAGCTTGGTAGAACCTCAGTAAAACCAACGATGGAGGCATGACTCCTGTGGGAAGCAGAGAAAGCATCGTTGACAAAAACATCTACAACTTTAGCAAGTTTTTTAATTAGCTTACTCTTTGCGTGTTCTTTTGAAGATTTTTCTTCTGTTTCTTCTTCCAAAAACCTAACGTTATCCAAAAGAAGAATTTCTCCTGGCTTAAGAGCTTTTATTTTTTTTATTGCTTTTTCTCCAATTACGTCATCAACAAACTGAACTTCTTTTCCAACATACTTTGATAAAAGTTTTGCATGCTGGTCTAAATGAATAAAATCTGGCTCACCTTTCCTTCCTTGATGTGCAATTATTACTACTCTTGCATTCTTATCTGCTAACTCTTTTATAGTTTTTGCATGTTCCCTTATTCTCTCTGAATCTTGTATTTCTTTTTTCTCTAAATCGTAAGGAACGTTTATGTCTACTCTTAAAAGAACTGTTTTTTTGGCTACTTTAGCCTCGTCCAAAGTTAAAAAACTCATTTTCAACACTTTATTCCAAGTGACTTGTTGGTTTTTTCTATACTCTTAAACTTATCTTTCTCTATTCCTGTTATTGCCCTTATGGCGTCTATATTCTCTGGAATAACTATTCCTTCTGAATGAACTGCATGAATCCAGTAGAATTTATTATCTTTTACTGTTATAGACTCCTCCCAAATTGCTACTTCATACATATCATATCTTGGTCTACACAAATCTCTATACCTTTCAATAATTCTTGAAGTTGCTGTATACCCATGAGATGCTTTTAAAAGAATCGTTCTTCCTGCTTTTTCCAAAGCATTTTTTATTTCGTCCAAAGAAACTTTTTTCTTTAGTTCTCCGCTAACGAAGTGTGTATGAGCTAAAGTTGAAGGAACTTTGCACGCCATTGTTGTTATGTTTATATGCGGTAAGACTGTTTGAAGGTCTGGACCCTGATGAGAAGGAATGTGAACTTCTGGCACAACCGCGTTTATTGGTCCAGGCTTTTCGTCCCAAGGATCTGTTGCTCTTCTTACCAAAACTACTAAAACTTCCTCTACCCCGAATTTAGTATCTAAAGCATGTAAAGTTCTTACTAAAGAAGTCGTATTACAGCTAACAACTCTTACTGAGTTCGCGTTCAAAGCCTTTTCATAATTTGCTATTGCAACAAAACTTACATCAGCTACGTTAGCCTCCTCTCCTCCCTGATAAACTACTTTTAGTCCATACTTTTCATACAAAGGCTTATTCTTTGCTCCTATTCCTCCTGGTGTGCAGTCAACAACAACATCAACTTTCTTTGAAGCAAGCAAATCTTCTAATAAACCGTTAACAAACATTCCTGCGTTTTTCATCGACTCTAGCCCTTCTTTGTTTGAGGCATACAAGTCAGTTTTGTACAAAGGACCCTCTGGCTCTAAAACAGTTCTAAGCCAAGAAGTTGCTGCTACGTCCGCTATTGCTACTAGCTTCATGTCGTCTTGAAGCTTTATAGCATGTGCAACTCTTTTTCCTATTGTTCCTATCCCGTTAACAACAACTTTTACAGTCAAGTCACCACCTCTTTTATTATAAAATTGTTTCTTCTTTAAGATAAACATACCAGTAAATTAAACCAACAAAGACAGCTCCTCCTATAATATTCCCTATTGTTACTGGAATTAAGTTTTTAAAGAAAAAACCATAAATTGTCAAGCTTGTTATATCTGTTTGGGGTGTGACAAAATCTTTTAGAAGAATTCCAAGAGGAATAAAAAACATGTTTGCTATGCTGTGCTCAAAACCAGAAGCAACAAAAGCCATTATAGGAAAATAAATTCCTATCATTTTTTCTAGCATGTTAGTCCCTGTTAGAGAAAGCCAAACTGCTAAAGTTACAAGCCAGTTACAAGCTATTCCTCTTAGAAAAGCTTCCAAAAAGGTAAGGTTGGTTTTGTTTGCTGCAACCTCAACTGCATAACCTGCTATTCCATTACTATAAATTCCTGAAAAGAAGATTAGGAAAGAAAAGAATAAAGAGCCAAGAAGATTTCCCAAGTATACTATTCCCCAACTTTTCAAGAACTGCTTTTTGTTTATTTCTCCTTTGAGCAAAGGAATTATCATTAAACAATTTCCTGTGAAAAGTTCTGAGTTTGTCAAAACAACAAGCATTAAGCCAAAAGAAAAAACACTTCCTGCTAAAAATCTTGAAAACCCTAAGCTAAAATCTCTTAAGTCAAAAGAAACTAGTATAGAAAGCTCGGCACCAAAAGCTATAAAAACTCCTGCAAGAAAGGAAAGAATAAGCATTCTTTTAGCGTTTTGTGTAGCTTTTGAAGTAAAAACTTCTACCGCTTCTTCGGCAACCTCCTTAGGATTTTTCATCATACTATCTTAAAAATTAATTAGTTGGATTTAATATAATTTTTATGGGCTACTTGAGGGTAAAAGTAAGTATTCTAAAAAAAATCTATAAAGAAAGAAATCCGTGGAGTCACAAATTTCAGTTTGGTCATTTATTAGTAATAGGAGGAAGCAAGCATTATTCAGGTTCACCGGCTTTTAACGCTTTGGCAGCTTTAAGAGCAGGAGTTGATTTAGTTACTATCTTAGCTCCAGAAAGGGCAGCAAACATAATTGCCTCTTTTGCTCCAGATTTGATAGCTTATCCTTTGAAAGGAGATTATCTTTGCAAGAAGCATTTGGAAGAGTTGTTAAAGTTTACTCATAATAAAAATGCGGTTGTGATTGGAGGGGGACTAACAAGAGAAAAAGAAGTTTTGGAAACTGTCGTTAAGTATTTGGAAAAAATAGAAATTCCAGCAGTTATAGACGCTGATGCTATTCATGCGGTAGCAACAAAAAAAGAAATTTTGAAAAACAAAAATTTTGTTTTGACTCCTCATGTTCATGAGCTTTTAGTTCTTTCTGGAATTCAAGTCAGTAATGACTTGAATCAAAGAATTGAAGTTGTGAAAGAAACTGCAGCGAAGCTTAAAACAACAATTCTTTTAAAAGGTCATGTAGATGTTATTTCTAACGGAAAGAAAGTTGCCTTAAACAGAACTGGCTCGCCAGCCTTAACAAAAGGTGGGTTGGGAGATACTCTAGCAGGAATTTTAGGGGCTTATTTGGCTAGAGGAAATGATATTTTTACTTCGGCTTGTGCTGCAGCTTACTTGAACGGAAAGGCTGGCGAACTTGCAGCAAAAAAATATTCTGAATCTTTGACTGCAAGCAACCTTATAGAAGAAATACATAGTGTAGTTAAACAAATTATTAGGTACTAATTAAACATGTGGAATTTCTATTCCAAACTGTATACAAACAGATTCATCCATAGGAAAGTTACATTCGGATGCAAAATCTTCCCAGAAAGACGGGTCAGAAACTCTTCCCATAGCCCACATAGTACAAAATTCTATTATTTTACTATCACACCACCATAAGCTTCTACTTACCTTATATGGATATAAAGTTATTAATGATACGTATACTGAAGAAAAGAGAATAATAAAGATTATGCTGAATAAAATCGTATATCCTAAAATTTCAGGAGCAGTAAGTATAACATAAACTACTACTCCCAGAAATACTAGACCAAGAAATAAAGCAAAAATAAAAGCTATAGAGAGGGTAAAAAAAGTTAAAGTCAAATACAAAATTACACACAAAACACCAAGCAT
>JAWCMJ010000003.1:0-15613 GCA_039091285.1 Candidatus Aenigmatarchaeota archaeon | reverse complement strand
AACACCAAGTATTATAAATATCCCTAAGGATTTCAATATTTTTTTCTCTTTTCTCTTGATGAGAATTAAGGAAGATATAAAAACTCCAATTATAGTAAGTAAATTGGTTATTCCTAAGAGAGTTAATGTTTTGATAGATAATTTTCTTTTGAAAACAATTAAACCCGAAACAATGCTTGCTATTATAGAACATAGCATAAAACTATTCCCATAAAAAGAGGTGGGCTAAACAAAATCAGAGCAGCAAATGAAATTTCTAAAGGAGAGGAAGAGTTAATCCATAAGTCTTGAGTAAGCAAGTTAGAATTTGAATTTATTTGTATTTTTGTGTATTTGATTTGTGTTGTATCGTTTATATAATAGCTAACCTTAGTTGAATCAGCTATGCTATCGAAAATTTCAGGCGAAACATGACCTAGAACATAAATTCTGATAGGTATTTTTTGATTTCCATACAAGGATGTCAATTTCAATGGATAATAAATTTTCTTTTGTAGGGAATTCGATTTTAAGACCTAATAAGCTTCCTTCTGTTTCAATTTTGTATTTTTCTACATCAGATATCCAACCCACTACAAAAGAATATTTCTTTCCTATATATTCTCCAATCAAAGAATTTGGAAGGACCAAGCCCTTCTCATTCAAATAACTTAGGAATTTGCTACTATCTTCTGCAGTTACTAACTCAACCGAAATTCCAGCCTTTTCTAAATGTTCATGGATTACTACGCCTCTTTCTTCTTCAAATCCTTCGATTTTTATTCCTTTAAAATAACTTGACCTCCAAAAAAAGATAATAATAAAAGATGGGATAACCTTGTGAGAAAGTAAAAATTGGAAAGATTCTATCAACTTCGTACCCTACTCTACTTTTTATTTCATAACCACTAAAGTTGGAAAATTTTTAATCACGTCTATCTTAACACTCTGAGGCTCTGCAGGAATAGGAAATAACCAAACCAATTTTTCTCCTTTTAAATCTCCTTTGATAGAAATCAACAAACCTTCTTTTTCGTCACTAAAATCTATTACAGAAATTTGTTGGGTTTGAATTGAAGGTAACCATTCCTCTCTTTCGTAAGATCTAGCGAATAAAACCCCATCAGCAAGCACTTTCGTAAGTGATAAACAGAGAAAAAGTAAAGAAAAGAAAATTAATTTAACTACTTTCAAATTTTTCATAATGTTTTTTTGCTTTTTGGATATTAAAAAATTTTTTGATTCTTTCTTCACCTTTTATTTTTTTAATATAGTTAGCCACTTCTCTAGGAACCAAACTTTCCCATTTTTCCCCTTTTACAATCTTTTCTCTAATTTTACTCGCTTTATATTTTCTTGGCTTAAGAAAATCAGGGTTAATAACTTTCTTCTTTCCTCTAAAGCATTCTTTTACCAATTCGTTCCCAGAAATTACTAAATCAAAATCTATTTTGCTTAAAATATACTTTGTCCACTTCTTGCAATCGTAGAAATCGGGAATTGAAACTATTTTTTGCTTGATTCCAGCAAGCCTGAGCATTTCTTTTCTTTCTTTAAAAGAGAAAGGGTTTTCAAAAGTATTTTTTACGTTAGAGCTTCCTATTCCAATTATAACTTCAAATTTTTCTGCAGCTTTTTTTATAACATACAAATGACCTTTATGGAAAGGTTGAGCTCTTAAGATGAACAAAGCCTTCATAAGATTTATTATCTAAGCTAAGAAAATTTATTTTATGATAACTTCTATTACACCTTATGATGTCATAATAGTTGGAGCAGGACCTGCAGGAATAACTGCAAGCATTTATCTTGCAAGAAAAAAGCTTGACATCCTTGTGATTTCAAAAGATTTGGGAGGGCAGGCAGCCTTATCTTCTTCAATAGAAAATTATCTTGGTTATAGGCTAATAACAGGTCCGGAATTTGTTAAAAAATTTGAAGAACATGTAAAAGCCTTTAACATCGAAGTAAAATATGAAGAAGTAAAAGCAGTAAAGCCTAAGGACGACATTTTTCTTGTAGAAACTAACAAAAACAATTATTTGACTAATGCTGTTATAATTGCAGCAGGAAAAATTCCTTTGCATTTAAACGTTCCTGGAGAAGAGGAGTTTATAGGGAAAGGAGTAAGTTACTGTGCTATTTGTGACGCCCCTATTTTCAAAAATTTACCAGTAGTTGTTGTTGGTGGTGGAAATTCTGCTTTAGATGCAGTTTTGCAGCTATCAAAATTTACTAAGGAAATTTATCTAGTTAACATAACTGAAAATTTGGGGGGAGATGAAACGACAAGAGAAAAAGTAAAAAAGCTTCCTTACGTGAAAATTTTTAATAATTGTAGAATAACAAGAATTGAAGGAAAAGATTTTGTTGAAAGCGTGGAAGTCGAGAATATAAAAACAAAAGAAAAGTTTAAGCTTAACGTTAAAGGAGTTTTTGTTTTGATTGGCTTAAGACCAGGAACAGACATAGAATTGCCTGTTAAGCTAAACGAGAAAAATGAAATAATGGTTGATAAGGATTGCAGAAGTTCTTATCCTGGAATCTTTGCTGCTGGCGACGTTACAGATTGTACTTGGAAACAAATAATAATTGCTGCTGGAGAAGGAGCAAAGGCTGCTTTAGCTGCTTACGATTACCTAAAAAGTAAAAAAGAATTCTTGAACGGAAAATACTTTTAACCCACGTATAAAGCATACTTTCCTGCTTCACTCACTTTTAAAATTTTTGCAACTTCACTTTCTGGATTTAAGATTATAACCAATCCTTTCCAGCTTGTTGAAAGGTTTGTTGACTTACAAAAAGGACAAGATTGTTCTGTTGTAAACCTTCCGCAATTTCTACAAACTTGTAACTTTTTAGCCATTTACTTTCCCCTTTTCTTTTTCTTTTTCTCTTCTTCTATCCAAACTAAATTTCCCAAACCTGCTTGTCTCATAGTTAAACCAACTTTATTCTCAACACCAAAGCTTACAGAAATTATTCTTGCCTTTACTTTATCCCCTTCCTTCAAAGTTCTTTTTGTCTCCTTCCCCAAAAATATTGCATTCTTTGAGTCATAGCTAACAAAATCATCCATAAGCTGTGAAATATGAACTAAACCATCTAGAGGACCAATCCTAATAAAAGAACCAAACTCTGTGTTATCTATAACTTCACCAAAAACCAATTCATTGTTTTCTGGTTTAAAAGTCAAAACTTTAAACTTAGAATCGTAATGAACCCCAGGGTCTCCTGGAAGTATTTTTCCCTCACTGATTTCTTCCACAGAAACTACAGAAAGGATTACTCCCAGTCTTGGTTCAAGAGTTCCTTCTAGTTGTTCAGCTATAGCTTCCTTTACTGCTTCTTTAGCTTTCATCCCAAGTTTTTCAGGAGGAACTCTTATTCTTTCCTGAATAGTAAAAATTTTGTACATAATTCTCACTAATTATTTTTAACCATTAAATTCTTTTCTAAACCCATTTCCAAACCTTCCTTCCATAAAAGATTTCTGGGAGTATAAACAAACCAAGAGAACCTACTATCATTACTAGGGCTAAATCTTGAATTGTAAGGGGAACTGTGCCAAACATTATTTGAAACGTTGGGACATAACAAAGCATAAGAGTTAGAATGAAAGAAACTGCTACTGCTATTACCAAATACTTGTTTGTAAGAGGAGAATACCTGAAGACAGACCTTTTTTCTGACCTACAATTAAAAACTGTAAAAAGCTCTTGGAAGCTTGCTTGCATAAAAGCCATTGTCATAGCTTCTTTCAAAGGTTCTTTCCAAACATAGTAAGAGAAACAGAAAACAAAAGCTGTGCCAAAGAATTGTGTTATAAAAGACGCTAATATTTGGGCAAACCTTCCATGTAGAATTCCTTGCTCAGGGCTTCTAGGCTTTCTTTTCATCAAATCCTCTTCTGGTGGGTCCATGCTTAAAGCTATCGCTGGTGGTCCGTCTGTAACTAAGTTAATCCAGAGTATCATAGCGGCGTTTAAAGGTAAAGGTAAACCTAGCAAAGCAAAAATCCCTATTATTCCCAACTCATCAAAATTGCATCTTAGTAAGAAGAAAACAAACTTTCTTATGTTTTCATAAATTCCTCTTCCTCCTTCTACAGCCTTAACTATTGTTGCAAAGTTATCATCAGCCAAAACCATGTCAGAAGCTTCTTTTGTTACGTCAGTACCAGTTATTCCCATAGCTATTCCTATGTCTGCTTGCTTTAAAGCTGGAGCATCGTTTACTCCATCACCAGTCATAGCAACTATATGACCCTTTTTCTTAAGTGCTTTCACTATTCTTAGCTTATGTTCAGGGGAAACTCTTGCATAAACTCTAACTTCTTCAACAATTCTTTCAAATTCTTCATCACTTAACTTATCAAGTTCTTCTCCTGTTAAAACTTTTACTTCTTCATTACTCTCAAACATACCAATTTCTTTTGCTATAGCTACTGCAGTAAGCTTATGGTCTCCTGTAATCATAACAGTTTTTATTCCTGCTTCTTGGCATTTCTTGTTAGCTTCTTTTGATTCTTCTCTTGCTGGGTCAATCATTCCAGTTAATCCAACAAAAGTTAAACCACTTTCAGCGCTTTCATCATCAAACTTTTCTCCTAATTCTTTAAAAGCAAAACCTAAAACTCTTAAAGCCTGAGAAGCCATTTCTTCGTTAATCTTCAAAATCTTATTTTTTTCTTTTTCATCTATTTTTTCTACTTTTCCGTCTTTCAAAACAAACTCACACTTTTCAAGTACAACCTCGGGAGCACCTTTCATGTAAGCAAAGTTTTTCTTTTCAAAAGCATGAACCGTGGTCATTCTCTTTCTTTCAGAACTAAAAGGAATTTCATGGATTCTTTTAAACTTATTCTCAAGTTCTTCCTTTTTCATTCCAGCTTTTGCTGCTAGGACTATCAAAGCCCCTTCTGTTGGGTCTCCTCTTATACTTTGCCCGTCATAACTTGCATTATTACACAAGCAGCCAATCCTAAGCAAAAGCTCTATTTTTTTAGGATCAAAGCTTTTTCCTTCTAAGAAAAACTCTCCTTTTGCTTCATAACCCACTCCAGTAATTTCTATAAGTTTATCGTTAGCATAAATTTTTCTGACAGTCATCTCCCCTTTCGTTAAAGTTCCAGTTTTGTCTGACGCTATTACCGTCACTGCTCCTAAAGTTTCTGCTGAAGAAAGCTTTCTTATTATAGCATTTCTTCTTGCTAACTCTCTAGCACCTAAAGCTAAAGTTACAGTAACAACTGCAGGCAAGCCTTCAGGAACAGCACTAACAGCTAATGCAACAGAAGTCATAAAAGCATCTAAAGATTCCTCTATAATTTTACCAAACTCTCTTATATTGAAAATCATCAAAATCTCGTAAATTTCCAAAGCAAAAATTATTATGCAAATAACAACTATAAACTTTCCAAGCTTTTTTGCAAAATCACTTAACTTTCTTTTTAAAGGAGTCTCTTCTTCCTCTATCTCCTGGACTCTTTCAGCAATTTTTCCAAATTCAGTTCTCATTCCTGTTGCTGTTATTAAGGCTTTTCCTCTTCCGTAGGTTGCATGAGTTGCCATAAAAACAGAATTTTTTTTCTCAGCTGTGGGTGTATCTGGTCTCAATTTTTCAACCTTTTTTCTTACAGGAATGGATTCTCCTGTCAAGATTGCCTCATTAACCTCAAGTTCAACGGACTCTAACAATAAACCATCGGCAGCTATCCTATCTCCTGCTTCTATAACAAGAATGTCACCAGGGACAACTTCTTTTGCATCAACCAAAACTTCTTTCCCGTCTCTTATAACCCTGGCTTTTGGAGCAGTAAGTTTTTTCATCGCCTCTAACGCTTTTTCAGACCTATACTCTTGAGTAAAACCAACTATAGCGTTCAATAAAACAATTCCTCCTATTGCTAAAGCATCGGCATAAGCTTCAAGAAAGCTTGTTTCTGGCTTTTCTTTTATCTCGTACCATCCTATTCCAAAAGAAATAATAATAGCAATTAAAAGCATTATAACAAAAATGTCTTTAAACTGGTTGAGAAAAATTCCTAAAGCTGAAACCTTTTTTCTCTCTTTAATTTCGTTATAACCATACTCTTGCAACCTTTTTTTAACTTCCTCTTCACTTAGCCCTCTCTCGCTTGTTTTAAGCTTTTCCATAGCTTCCTTTATTTCAAGGGCATGCCATTTTTCTTCTTCCATAAAAATCCTAATAACTATATTCTTGATTAAATAGTATAAAAAATTTAACTTTTTTAAAAAATTAAAAAATTTAAAGGAATAAGAAAAATTAAATAATTATGAACATCTTACAAAAAATTCCTTTAGGAGAAAAACCACCGGAAATCGTTAACGTTGTTATTGAATGCATAAGTGGCTCTAGAGATAAGTATGAGTATAATGTAGAATGGGATGAGCTTGTTCTTGATCGAATAATTCCTTCTTCTGTCGTTTTTCCTGTAGAATACGGGTTTATTCCTCAGACTTGGTTCGAAGATGATGACCCTTTGGATGCTTTAGTTTTAAGTTACGAGCCTTTGGAAGTTGGTTGCATAGTTAAGGCAAGAGTTATAGGAGCTTTAATAATAGAAGATGAAAAAGGTGAAGACCCAAAAATTCTTTGCACCCCTTTAAACGACGTAAGGTTTGAGGGGATAAACGAGATAAAGGATGTTCATCCACAAAAACTAAAAGAAATTCAGGAATTTTTCGAAACTTATAAAAGACTCGAACCTCATAAATTCTCTAGGTTTAAAAAATGGAAAAACTCTAAGGAAGCAAAAGAAATTGTTGTTTACGCTAATCAACTCTACAATAAAAAGTTTCAGAACACAAAAGCATAAGAAACTATAAGTGGAGCAAACACAGAAGAAACTAATGACATGACTGTTATCATAGTGTTAAGGGAAGGACCAGCAGTATCTTTAAATGGGTCTCCCACAGTATCACCAACAACTGCAGCCTTATGAGCTTCTGAACCTTTTCCTCCAAACTTTCCTTCTTCTATAAACTTTTTGGCATTATCCCAAGCTCCTCCTGAGTTAGCCATAAAAAGAGCAAATATTATTCCTGTTACTATACTTCCTGCTAAGAAACCTGCCAAAGCCTCTTTACCGAGAATAAGGCCAACTACAATAGGGACGACTATTGCTAATGAACAAGGAAGTATGAGTTCTTTTAACGCACCTTTTGTTGCTATATCAACACACTTAGCATAATCTGGCTTTGCTTTTCCTTTTATAAGCCCAGGAATTTCTTTGAATTGTCTTCTAATTTCTTCTATCATTCTAAAAGCATTTTTTCCAACTGCAAGAATCAAAAGAGCTGAAAGTAAAGGAGGCATCGTTGCCCCGATGAACAAGCCAGCAATAACTTTTGGGTTTACCATGTTTATTACATAAACACCACTAGCATCCTTTTCTATTCCAACAACCTCAGCATAAGCTCCAAATAAAGCTAGAACTGTTAAAGCGGCAGCCCCTATAGCAAAACCTTTTGTTATTGCTTTTGCTGTGTTTCCTGCAGCATCAAGCTTATCAGTAATCCTCAGGACTTTTTCCCCGAGCTTTGATTGTTCAGCAATTCCTCTTGAATTATCAACTATAGGGCCGTAAGCATCTGCAGAAATTATCATCCCAACTATAGAAAGCATCCCAACTGCCGCGATCGAAATTCCATAAAAACTACTAACCCCGTAGTAAGCAGAAAGATACCATGCAACTATTGTTGCAGCAGAAATTCCAATTATAGAAGGAACTATGCTTATTATCCCATAAGAAAAACCTGAAAGGATTGTCGTTGCTGCTCCTGTCTTTGCTGACTCTGCAGTTCTCATAACAGGCTTTCTGTCGATAGAAGTGTAATAGTCAGTAGTTATACCCATTATTGCTCCTGCTAAAAGTCCTGCTAGGGTTGGGAAGAAGATTCCATAAGTTTTTTGTCCAAGGTCAAGGAAGTAAAGAATTAAAAAAGTTAAAACTGCAAACATAAAGCAAGTTGAAAAAGTTCCTCTGTTCAAACCCTTTCCAGGACTTTCCTTTTCTCCTACTTTCACAAAAATCATCCCTAAAAGAGAAGAAAAAATTCCTGCAGCTCCTATAAGCAAAGGTAGTAAAGCAAAATCCAAGCTTATCGTTGCTCCTATCACCATAGCTGCAACTATGCTTGCTATGTAAGAATCTATCAAGTCAGCACCCATTTTTGCATTTACGGCAAAAGTGCCTGCAACGTCAGCGAAGACAGCAGCGGCGCGAATGAAGAGGGGGTAGAGAACGCCTTCAAGGCCGAACACAGCCCCGCCCAACAGCATTGCGGCAACGAAAGTGACTGAGTAAGACTCAAAAACGTCAGCGCCCATTCCAGCGCAGTCTCCAACGTTGTCCCCAACGTTGTCTGCAATAACTGCAGGGTTTCTTGGGTCGTCTTCAGGAATTCCCAGCTCAACTTTTCCAACTAAATCAGCACTTATGTCTGCTGTTTTAGTGTAAATTCCTCCTCCTGCTTTTGCAAAAAGTGCTAAAGCACTTGCACCAAAACTAAAACCAAGCACAGCGTTTAGAGCAACTTCATGAGAGTAAAACTTAGTAAAAGAATAGTAAACTATTGTTATTCCAAGTAAAGCCATCCCAACTATGCAAAAACCCATTACTGCTCCACCATAAAAAGCTACAGGAAAAGCCTTTTTTAAACCTTTTCTTGCAGCGTTAGCAACCCTAACGTTTGTTTTAACAGCTGCACTCATCCCAAAGTAACTTGCTAGTGTTGTGCAGAAAGAACCAAAAAGATACGACAAAGCAACGGGAATTCCCAGCAAAATTCCAAGAATAAAAGCCATGAATAAAACAAAAACTGCTAGAGTTAGGTTTTGTCTTTTTAGATAAGCGTTAGCACCTTCCCTTATAGCTGAAGCGATCTCTTTCATCTTTGGGCTTCCTTCATCTTGTTTTTTCATGTAGAAATAGAGAAAAATTGCTATAAGGATTGAAAGCATTCCTGCTAAGCCTGAAATCATAAGCTTTATAGTTTCGCTAATCATCCTCTACCCTATTCCTATTTTTTTCATAGATTTTAAATAAATATTTTTGATTTTTAATCTTTTTAAATTTTTTCTGAGTTGCTTATCGTTAGTTGCTACAACGGTGTTTTCATCAGAAATTTTCAAAATTCCTTGGTCTGCATTTTTAGCTTTAATGAAAACTACTTTGCAGTTTTTCTTCAGAAAAGCTAAAGCAATTCTTGCATACTTTGCCTCTTTTTTTCTAGTCTTTGCTATAGACTCAAGTTCTTTTAAACTCAAGTTAACAACAAAAAACTCGTAAGGTTTTTCTATATTTTCTTCTATTTCTTTCAAAAAATCTACTCTGAACCTAAAGCAATCTATTAAAAAGTTTGTATCAAAAATTATTTTCTTCACATCTTTTAGAAGGTAATTCTTTAAAATAAAATTTATTCTAGTTTAAAATTCTTCTCGAAGTTAAACAACATTTCCATAACCTATTAGTCTCCATCTTCCTGAAAAGTTTCTTGAAATAACTATCCTTTCATTTTTTTCTACATAAACAGGAATCTTTAGCTTAAGACTTATAAAATCTCTTTTAACTGAATCAACTATTCCTATAGTTCTTGCAGTCCCAACGTTTATTAGTAATTCTTCGTTTGGTTTTATAGGAGTTATTTCCTTTACTTCTTTAGTACCAACAAGTCTTTCAAGAAGCTTTACCTGAACTTCTATTTTATCCATTGCTCTTGAAAGTTTTCCTGGTAAACCAACAACGTTTCCTACCAAAGAATCTGACTTTGTCAAATAAGGGTCAAGCGTTGTTAAAATTCCTACTAAACCACCTGGCCCAGCTTCTTCCAGGTTTCTTTTTGCTTTTTGTAAACCCTCAACTTTTGTTATTAAACTTTTGTACTTTTCCCCTACTTTTATTCCAGGTAAAATTTCTATCTCTTCTCCAACCCTTACTTTTCCTTGTAGTATAGAACCCCCTAAAATTCCTCCTAAAAGCTCTTTTATCTCTGTCCCTGGCTTGTTAACATCAAAACTTCTTGCAACAAACATCTTCAAATCCTTTCCTTCCTCTCTTTTTGGGGTTGGTATTTTTTCTTCTATTGCTTTTATAACCAAATCTATGTTAGCTCTTTGCTGAGCAGAAACAGGTATTATTGGTGAGTCTTGAATTATCGTTCCTTCTATGAATTTCTTTATTTCTTGATAACTTTCTAGAGCCCTTTCTCTGCTTACCAAATCTATTTTATTCTGAACTATTACAACATTTTTTATTCCAGCAACTTCCAATGCTGCCAAATGCTCTCTTGTTTGAGGTTGAGGGCATTTTTCGTTTGCAGCTATAACCAATACAGCTCCGTCCATAATAGAGGTTGCTGTTAAAACTGTAGCCATTAAAGTCTCATGGCCAGGAACGTCTATAAAACTAACAGTCCTTAATATTTCACAGTCAGAAAAGCAGTAAGGACATTTTTCTGTAGTAGAATACCTTCCACAATTAACGCATTTGTAAAAAGTTGAATCAGCATAACCTAACCTTATGGTTATTCCTCTTTTAAGTTCTTCAGAATGAGTTAAAGTTAGCTTTTTTGTCAAAGCTTCAACTAAAGTTGTTTTACCATGAGCAACATGACCAGCCAACCCAACGTTAACCTCTGGTATTAACTTTTCATCCTTTACTTCCTTCACCCCCCTCTTTTTTCTCCTCTTTCTTTTCTTTAGTTGGAATCAACTCCTCTATACTTTTTTCTCCTTTCTTAACGATTTTACAATTTATTTGGGTTATGTATTCGCTAATTGTATCCCCCCTAACAGTCTTTCTCCTTCTTTCACCCCTTTTTGTTGGATGAAAGCAGGGAGTAGAAGAAAGCAAAACTCTTCTCTTTCCCATACCCTTAACTTTTGGGTGCATAGGAAAGCCATCCTTATCTGTTCCACCAGTGATTTTTAAAGTATAACCTTTTAAGCCTATTATTTCGCCGTTAAATTCTTCACCAATCTTTTTTCCTATCAAACCCAAAGCTTTACTTTGGTCTACTTCTATTTGATAACATTTTCTTTTTTCTGGGTCTGCAACCACAAACTTAAACGCTGCCATATTCTCGCCTAATTGAAAATAAATATATCTTTATTCTTAAAAGCTTTTAGAAATCTAGCAAAAATATTTATAAATGTAGGATAAAATAATGAAGTGAGTGGTATGCTCCAATGGAATTGAACTTGACTTCCTTTTCCTTTAGCTTGCTTAATCTTTATAATAAAATTTTTAAAAGGTGATAACATGGAAAAGAACATAATCGACCCGTTTGGGACAAGCATAATAACAGACTATTCTAAAATTTTCACTCAATTAGGCTTACAACCAATAACAGAAGACATACTGAAAAAAATAAAAAACCAAAGTAGGTATTTGAGAAGAAGGATAGATTTTGCCCATCAGGATTTTGATAAGTTTTTAGAAGCTTTCAAAGATAGAAAAGCCATAGCCGTAATGTCTGGAATAAAACCAACGAACGAATTTCACTTAGGAAGTAAAATGACTGCAGAAAAAATAATATACTTTCAGAAAGAGTTTAAAGCAAAGGTTTTTTATTGCATAGCTGATTTAGAAAGTTTGGTTGATAACCAAATACCTTTAGAAGAAGCAAAAAAAATTGCTGTAGGAAACGTGGCAGATATACTTGCGTTAGGCTTAGACCCAAAGAATGCTTACGTTTATAGACAATCACAAGAAAAAAGAGTTACAAACCTAGCCTATTTGTTTAGCAGAAGAATTACAACAAGTCATATGAAAAATCTTTATGGAGAAAGAAGCTTGGGTCTATACTTTGCAGCCTTTACCCAAGCAGGAGATATACTACTTCCTCAACTAAAAGATTTTGACGGACCAAAAAACGTTTTGGTGCCTGTTGGTGTAGACCAAGCCCCACACATATTCCTTTCTAGAGATATAGTTGAAAAAGTAAAAGACCAGCTTAAACTTATACCTCCTTCAGCCATTTATCACAAATTTTTTAGGGCTTTAGACGGTAGCACAAAAATGAGTAAAAGAGACCCTATGTCTGTTTTATTCCTAAACGATTCCCCTGAGCTAGCTAAAAAAAAGGTAATGGGTTGTGTTGATGGGGGGAGAAAAACATCAGAAGAACAAAGAAGACTTGGAGGAGAACCTGAAAAATGTGTTAACTACGAGCTTGCGTTCTTTCATTTTGTTGAGGATGATGAAAAAATAAAAAAGATTTACGAGGAGTGTAAGGGAGGAAAAAGGCTTTGTGGTGAATGCAAAGCTGAGATAGCAAGCATAGTTGCCAATTTCTTGAAGAAGCATCAGAAGAAAAGAGAGAAAATGAAAAATAAGGCAGAAAAAATTTTAGAATAGTAAAAATTTTTCTTTAGCAAAAAAAGTTTTTAACGTTTAAACAAAAATTAAAAACATGCTGCCTTTCATTTCAGTAATAGTCCCTACCCTAAACGAAGAAAAGTTAATAGAATCTTGCTTGAAATCTATAAAAAACCAAGATTATAAAGGAAGGTATGAAATAATATTAGCAGACGGAAAAAGTAAAGACAAGACTGTAAAAATAGCAAAGAAATACACGAATAAAATCGTTATAGTCGAGAAAAAAGGAAGGCCAGCGGGGTTAAACGAAGGGGTAAAGCATGCTAAAGGCGAGATAGTTTTTTTTGTAGATGCAGATTGCATACTATTGCCTTCTGCTCTAACAATTTTTGCAAAAGCTTTTAAAAACAAAAAAGTTATAGGAGCAACTTGCTTTGTATTACCAACAAACGCTAAGATGAAAGATTTTATATTATACTGGTTATTCAACCAGCTTTTTAAATTTTCGGTCAAACTTGGAAAGCCACACATAAGCATAGCTTTTTGTTACAGAAAGGATGTGTTTGAAAAAGTTGGGGGGTTTAAAGAAGACGCAGTTCCTGAAGAAGATTTGGAACTGTCTTTAAGAATCGGAAAACATGGAAAAATAGTTTTTATAGACAAGCCATTAGTACTAACTTCACCGAGAAGACTTGAAGCATGGGGAAGAATAAAAGTAGCAATCGTTTATATTTCTTCTTATTTTAACTATTTCTTGAGAGGTAAAGCTTTTGGTTTAAACAAGTACAAACCAGTAAGATAATTTATTTTTAACTTTAAAACTATATTTTAAAATTATGGTAAAGTATGAGCTTACAGAAGAAGGAAACGAATACTTGAAAGAAGGATTGCCAGAAAAAAAGCTTGTTGAATTTTTGATCTCAAAAAAAGGAACTGTAAAAATTGAAGAGGCTAGCAAAAAAATAAAAAACTTTCCTATAGGATTAAAATGGGCTGTAGAGAATGGTTGGGTAGAAAAAAAAGGAAATAAATTAGTTCTTTTAAAAATTCCTGAAATTTTTGAGCTTCAGGAAGCACTAGAAAGATTAGAAAAAGGGGAAGAAGTAGAGGAAAGGATGCTAAAAGTCTTAACGTTTAGAAAACTTGTGAAAAAAGTTGTTGGGGAAGTCGAAGAAGTTAAAAAAATGGAAGGGAAGGAAGTTGCTTACCTTATTCCTGAACTTATAAAAACTGGGTTTTGGAGAAAAGTTAAATTTAGGCCTTACAACGTAGAGGTTGTAGGAAAAAAAATTTTCCCAGGAAAAAGACATCCTTACGTTCAGTTTTTAAACGAAATGAAACAGAAAATTGTTGAGCTTGGCTTCAAAGAAGTAAGAGGGCAAACAATAGTAACAGAATTCTGGAATTTTGACGCTTTGTTCCAGCCACAAAACCATCCTGCTAGGGATTGGTCACAAACTTATAGCTTGAAGTATCCAAAGTATGGAACGCTTCCTGAAGAAAAAATTGTAAGAAGAGTTAAAGAAGAACATGAAAAAGCATGGAAGTACAAGTGGAGTGAAAAAATTGCGTCTCAACTAATACCTGTGCCTCATGACACTGCCTTCTCTCCAATGGTCTTGTGCTCAAAAGATTTGGAAATTCCTGGAAAGTATTTCCAAATAGTTAGATGTTATAGACCAGACATAATAGATGCTAAGCATGGGGTTGAGTTTACCCAAATGGGAGGAGTAGTTGTTGGAGAGATGAACTTTAAAAACCTTTTAGGCCTACTTAAAACTTTTGTTGAAGAGCTTATAGGAAGTTACAAAATAAAGTTTGTTCCTGCATACTTTCCTTTTACTGAGCCAAGCACAGAAGTTTTGGTTGAGCATCCAAACTTAGGATGGATGGAAGTTGCTGGAGCTGGTATATTTAGAGAAGAGTTGTGCAGACCTTTAGGAGTTAATTTTCCTGTTCTTGCATGGGGATTTGGTGTTGATAGGCTCGCTATGCTTAAGCTTGGAATTAACGACATAAGGGAATTGTTCTCAAGAAACCTTGAATGGTTAAGGAAAAAAGAGGTCAAAATATGCCAAGTATAGAGGTTTCTTTTTCTGATTTATGTAGCCTTATAGGAAAAAAACTTTCTTTTGAAGAATTGAAGGATTTTATAGCTTACGCAAAGGGTGAAGTTGAAAGTATAGAAGGTGATACAGTAAAAATTGAAATCAAAGATACTAACAGACCTGAGCTTTGGAGCGTGGAAGGAATAGCAAGAGAAATAAGGCCAAGGATAAAAGGAAAAAGAGGATGCCCAAAGTATAAAGTTAATAAGTCAAAAGTTTTTGTAAAAGTTGATGAAAAAGTTTCTAAAGTTAGGCCGTTAACAGTTTGTGCTGTTGTTAGAAAATTAAGGATAAATGAAAAAATACTTTCACAAATTATTCAACTTCAGGAAAAGATATGCACTACTTTTGGAAGAAACAGGAAAGAAGTTGCTCTAGGAATTTATGAGCTTGATAGGATTAAACCGCCAATAACTTTCACCACAGTTAAGCCAGAAGAAATAAAGTTTGTTCCTTTAGATTTTGATGAAGAGTTGACTCCAAAAGAGATTATCGAGAAACATCCAAAGGGTAAAGAGTTTGGTCATTTGCTCGAAGGTTTTGAGGAATACCCGATTTTTATTGATTCAAGAAACGAAGTCCTTTCTCTTCCACCGATAATAAACTCAAACTATAGCGGAAAAGTAACGACAAAAACAAAAAACGTTTTTATAGAGTGCAGTGGTTTTAGCTTTAATTTCTTAACCCCAGCCTTGAATGCAATGGTTACAGCCCTAGCAGAAAGGAAAGGGAAGATAGAAAGTGTTGAAGTTTTTTACACTAAAGATAAAATAATTACTCCAGACCTAAGACCAAAAAAAACTGAAATAAGCTTTGATTACATAAATAAAATCTCTGGTCTAAACTTAAGCCAAAAAAAAGTTTGCGATCTTTTGGAAATGGCAAACTATGATGCTAAACCTTCTGGAAAAAAAATTGAAGTAGTTTACCCTGCTTACAGGCAAGACATAATGCATGCTCGTGATATAGTTGAAGACGTTCTGATTTCCTATGGTTACGATAAAATTGAGCCTGTCTCCCCAAAAATTCCTTTTGTTGGAAAGATTGATGAGTTAGAAAAAATTTTAAACAAAGCAGCAGAGATTATGATAGGCTTAGGCTTTCAAGAAATTTTATCTTACAACCTAACAAGCAAGGAAAACTTGTTCAAGAAAATGAACGTTGAAGAAAGCGCTACTGT
>JAWCMJ010000029.1:0-6436 GCA_039091285.1 Candidatus Aenigmatarchaeota archaeon | reverse complement strand
ATAAACAGTAAAGTTAATTATCCCTCCGTCTAAACTGAAATTGTAACTACCAGAAGCAGGAGCTATTCCTATTCCAATTTTTCCAGAAGATAGAGGAAAAAGTAGGAAAAAAGAAAAAAGTAGGAAAAATTTGATTAACTTCATTCCTTTCACTAATCTTTTTTTAGGGTTTGCTTCTTAAATTTCTTCTTATTAACCAACACCAGCAGTAAATGTTATCGTTCCTTCGTATTCTTGTAAAAGTAGTGGTGTAGGATAGTCTATCCATACTGTTGAGTTTGTTGCGCTTGGGTTTGGATAAGTACCTCTTCCCCAATTAGTAATGAAATTTGCTGGTGAAGCTGTAAATTCTGGATAGCTTTCATCTTCGTTGGTTGGAACCTCTCCAACAGTTTGGTTCCAAGTCATTTTGTCATATCCTATTGTCCAATTTCCGTCTGTTTTTCCTATCAAGCTGGTAGCTTCTATTGTTACATAAATATTTGTATTACCATCATGAACTACAGTATTATTTCTATGATTACTACATTCCCATTGATTACCGTTAGTCCCTGGTGCCCCTGAATCAAACTGACAAGAACTTGCTCCTAAAATTATTCCAGCAAGTGTATCAACACTCATCGTATCACTACCAGAAGCAGAAGAACCGCTTGAATCCTTTACTCCTACTTTGCAAGTCCAACTTCCATTAATGCTCTTATGACCCCAAGATGGTACTGAACTATTAAAAGTTGCGTTTATTCTCCAAGTATCCTCATCTATAGCTTCCCAAGTGATATAACCACTGTTGTTAAGAAGAGTTAAACTATCCCAGTTACTTCCTCCTTCTTCCCCACCAGAACCCCAACAAGAAATGTTCACTTCTGTTATATCCTCTCTTCCGTTAAAGTCACTCACGTATGCTGTAACCTTAAACTCTGTTCCTGGACTAACAGTTTCAGCTGGAGCTTCAACTGAAGCTACATTTGGTGCTGTATTTCCTGGTTGAGCTTTAACTGTTACTTCTTCGGCAGCAAAAGCATATCTCTGAACCAAAAGAACTACTAGAAAAGCTACGAACACTAACCCTACGAAAAGAACTTTACTTAATTCTTTCATGCCTATCTAAAAAATATTTATTTTTGATTAATATAAATATTTATCAGAAAGATTAAAAGAATTATTATTTTTTCTAGAAAGTATAATTATATAGAGAAAATGACTTGCATAACAAGACTAACCTTGCAAGGTTTTAAAAGTTTCAACAAAAAGATTTCAATTCCTTTGCTTAGAGGTTTCAACATAATTTGTGGCCCAAATGGGAGCGGAAAATCAAACATAGTTGATTCTGTTTGCTTTGTTTTAGGAAGAATCTCAGCTAAAAGCTTAAGAGCAGAAAGGCTTCATGAGCTTATATTTCATGGAGGAAACGGAAAAGCTCCAGCTCAATATGCTTCTGTAACTTTATACCTAGACAACTCAAATAAGGAATTTCCTTTTGATGAGCCAGAAGTCTCTATAACAAGAAAAGTTAATCGAAAAGGGGTTTCTGTATACAAACTTCAAGGAAGAACAACAACAAGAGAAAAAATCTTAGAGATTCTTTCTTCTGCAAGAATTAGACCAGATGGTCATAATATAATCCTACAAGGTGATGTAACGAATATAATAGAGATGAATCCTATAGAGAGAAGGTTTATAATAGATGAAATTTCTGGAATAGCAGAGTATAACGATAAAAAAGAGAAAGCCCAAAGAGAGCTGGAAGTGGTTGATCAAAAGCTAAAGGAAGCAGAAATAATAATAACTGAACGCTATGAGATTTTTAAAAGGTTAGAAGAAGAAAGAAATGCTGCCATAAAGTACCAAACATTGCAAAAACAACTTCAAGCTCTCAAGGCTTCCCTCATACTTAGAAAAATCAAAAATTTTGAGGAAATGAACAAAACTCTTGAGCAAGAAATTGGGAAAGAGGAAGAAGAAAACAAAAAACTTCAAGAGGAATTGGAAAAAATAGAAGAGGAACTTGAGAAAAAAGAAAAAGGTATAAGAGAGCTTGCTGACAAACTGATTAAAATATCAAAAAAAGTTGAAATAGAAAAGGAAATCTCTTACACCAGAACAAAAATACTTTTTAATAAGGATAAGCTTGATTCTAACCTTAAAGAAATAGAAAGAATTGAAAACTTAATTGAAAAATTAAAAACTTTTGAAGTTAAGGAAGAATTTAGCGAAGTACCAACAACTGTTAAGGCTATTTTAAACCTGAACCTTAAAGGAGTTTTGGGGGTTTTAAGAAATTTGATAAAAACCACTAAAGAATATCAGCTTGCTATAGAAATCGCAGCAGGCCCGCATCTTAATGACATAGTGGTAGAGAACGATGAAGTTGCTAGTTATTGCATAGATTATCTAAAAAGGGAAAAAATAGGAAGAGCAACTTTCATCCCTTTGAACAAGATAAAATGGGTTAAGTTGGATGAAAAAACCTTCAAGATAAAAGGAATTATAGGACCTGCTTCAAAAGTTGTTAAGTGTGACTCAAAAATTTTACCAGCTATAGAATTTGTTTTTGGTAATACCCTTCTTGTTGAAAACTTAGAGGTTGCAAGAGCTTTAGGGATAGGAAAAGTTAGAATGGTTACTTTGGATGGAGATTTAATAGAAAGAAGTGGAGCAATGACTGGGGGCTATCTTTTAAGGAAACACCCAAAAATTTTAGCAGAAACTGCAAAAGAAGAAGTTGAGGAGTATATAAAACTAAAGAAAAAGCTTCAGGAAGATAACGAAAACTTAAAAAAGGAAATAAAGGAACTTGAAGAAAAACTCAAAAAGTATTCTCAAGCTGAAGAAACAAAAGAAATCATAAGCATAGAAAAAATTAAGGTTGATTCTGAGGTTGAGCTTGATAAACTTAGGAATGAGAGAAAAAAAGTTTATGAAAAAAGAATTTCTCTTCAAACCAAGTTGAACAAGTTAAGAATCCAAAAAGCAAAAGTAGAGGCTGAGCTTGAGACTTTAAGAGTAGAAGCTTTACAATATGGAGAAATAAAACCAATAGAAAAAGGAATTAAAGTTTTGGAAGAGGCTATAGAGCAAACAGTTAAAGAACTTAATTCTTTGGGAGCAGTAAACTTTAAAGCTATCGAGCAGTATGAGAAGTTTAAAACTGAGTTTGATGAATATAAGATGAAGTACGAAAAAATTCTTGAGGAGAAAAAGGCTGTTTTGGAAATGATAGAAAAAATAGAAGAAAAAAGAAGAGAAGTTTTCAACAAATGCTTGAAAGAGTTAAGCGAAAAGTTTAATGAAATTTTCAAAAAGATGACTGGTGGAAGCGCAAGCCTTGAGTTAGAAAATCCATTAGATTTAGAATCAGGTCTAATAATTCAAGCAAACCCCGGAGGGAAAACTTTATTGAATATAGACTCGCTTTCAGGAGGAGAAAAAACTTTAACTGCTTTAGCTTTCATTTTTGCGATTCAAAGCTATAAGCCTGCTCCTTTTTACATTCTTGACGAGATTGACGCTGCTCTAGACAAAGAAAACTCAAAAAAAGTTTCTGAACTTATAAAGTCATTCTCAAAAGAGGCTCAGTTCATAGTGATAACACATAACGACCAAACGATTAAGTATGGTGATAGAGTCTATGGAGTAACTATGGATAAAGGTGAGTCAAAAATACTTGGTTTGGAGATGCCAGGATGAATCAAGAAGAAAATATTTTGCAGTTAATTCTTCAGAAAGAAAACTGGGAAGAGGTAATTTATCATGTAGTAAGCATAGAAAACCTCAACCCGTGGGATATAGATTTGGTAAAACTTGCAGATAGTTTTTTAAATTTCATTAAACAAATTCAAGAACTTGATTTTAGGATTCCTGCAAAAATTGTTTTTGTAGCGGCAGTTCTTCTAAGATTAAAGGCAGACTACTTGTCTTTGTTTGAGGAAGAAGAGACCGTAGAAGAAATTGCTAAAGCTCAACCTTTTGTTGATTTAGGAATAGACCCAAACCTCGTTCAGTTAGGTTTGCCAATAAAAAGAATTCCAAAAAGACAAGTCACTATAGAGGAACTTATAAGCGCTTTAAGAAAAGCTTTAGCAGTAAGGGAAAGAAAAGTTGAAAGAAGAAGGGTTTGGAGAGCAAGAATTCAGGCTCAAATAACAGAAGAAGACATAACTAAGAAGATAGACCATATAATGAATGAGATTGATGAACTTATGCAAAAGTTAAAAACTAGTAAGCTTAAGTTCAGTCAGATAGTTGAGGATTGGAATAGAGACCAAATAGTTGATCATTTTGTCCCTTTGCTCCATTTAGAACAAGATGAAAAGGTTGTTACTGAACAGGAAGAGTTCTTTAAAGATATTTACATAACTAAAAAAATTCCTGAACTCAAATCTACTTAAACATTTAACCATAAAAAGATTAAATTATTTTATGAAAATAGCCCATATAGCAATAATTTTGGTTTTAATTATAGTAGCTCTAGCTATTTTATTTTATCCTGTGAAGCCAAAATCAACTCTAATAATAGCAGTAAAAGATGTTCCAAGAAATTTTGAACTTGGGAACATAACCTCTTTAAAATTAAACTTCAGTGAAGTAAGCGTTCATAGAGCACTAGGTGACGAGCAAATAAATACAAGCACAGATGAAATGAGCTCAATTGAATCTAACGAAACTCAAGAAGCTGGTTGGTTTGTGGTTGTTGATGAAACCCAAACAGTTGACCTTCTCCAATTTACAAACGTGAGCAAAATATTAGGGCAAAACGATTTAGACCCAGGTAAATACACACAAATAAGACTAAAAATAGATTCTGGTAGTGTGACTATAGATAACGTTACATATGATTTAATAGTTCCAAGTAAAGTTCTCAAACTGAACAGGGGATTCTTCCTAGAAGAAGGCACTACATTAAAATTGACACTTGACTTTAACGTAGAAAAATCTTTAGTAAGAAGTAATAACATGTTCAAATTAAAACCAGTTGTTGCGATAATCTCTGAAAAATTATAAAAAAATATATTAATCTAAAAAATAATTAAAAATAGTGAAAAAAATGAGTTTTTTAAAGGAATTTATAGAATTTTTAAAAAAAGCAAAACGTAATAACAGTGGCTTTAGCTTTTATCATAGGTATTGCCACAGCCCAACTAGTTCAGGCCTTAGTAACAGACATAATAACTCCATTATATGCCCCTTATCTTGATTTTTTAAACCCAGAGTTAGCTGTAGAGATAGGAAAATCAAAATTTCTTATAGGAGATTTTATAAGACAATTACTTAATTGGCTTGTTGTTTTACTAGTAGTTTTCGTTATAGGTACAAAAATACCAAAAAAATAAGTATTTTTTTTGATTTTTTTAAAAAAGCTGTCAGTTTTAAACTTTAATCTTTTCACTTTAAGATAAATAACTTTTTTCTCAAAGTCAACTTATTTTTAATATTAATTAATTATCCAAAAAAAGAAAAATGAATATTCAAAAATCTTTTATTAATTGATTTCTATAAATTTTTCAAACTCTTCTCAAAAACAAAAAAAATCAATTTTTTCTATTTATTTATCCAAATACATCAACCTTTTATACATCTCTATTTGATTTTTTTCTTTCTCTTTTTTTATTTCATCTGTCATAGATGTGGTTTTATACCTTAATCCATATTTTTTAAGCAATTCTGGAAAAATTGTATCCTTGCTTGATATGTGATTTTCGCCTATAATCACCATAGACCTTACTTTTGGGTTATTTTTGTGTATTTTTGCTATTAATCTAGCCCAATTTTCTTCTCTTTTATCAAAATAAACGTCTTTAAATTTCTCTTTTTGATAAAATTCCAATTTTTTATAAAACTCCTCTTTTTTCCTATTTGTTAATTCATAAACATTTTTCAAATTTTTTTCGCTTAACTCTTCTATTCCAAGAATTTTATAAAGATAAAGGTTTCTTGGAACGTTTAACTCATACACAGTAATTGGTGAAAAAAGTAATTTTTTTGCGTCTTCAAGTTTTTTTAAGTCCCTATCAAAATAAGCATCTACTAAAAAGAACAAAAAATAATTAATATTTTCAATTATTTTCTTTAAGTTTTGTAATTTTTCTACAATTTTAATAGCATTCTCCAAGCTATAAGGTTCTTCCATTGGCACTATCCTACTTCCAACCTTTTTTGCGGTCTCATAAATCTTTTTAAAACTCTGTTTTTCTTTAAATTCTTCCAACCTTTTTTCATCAACTTCTAGGAACAAATAATCAGGTTTAACGTTTTCGATCAAGTATAACTCTTTTTCTATCTCCTTTTCGTAAGCTTCCTCTGAACCAAAACCAAATTCTTCACCATAAGAGTGAACTTCCCCAACAAGCCAAACATCATACTTAGGAACCATTTTTAATTTTTTGACTATTCTCGAATTTCTAGCTATTAGCATCAAAAGAAAGAACAAAAAAGTATT
>JAWCMJ010000028.1:0-6742 GCA_039091285.1 Candidatus Aenigmatarchaeota archaeon | reverse complement strand
AAAGTAAAAGGCGCTTTACAACAAGAAATAGAAGAAGCAATAAAACAAAGGATAAAATTCTTAGAGAAAAAGGTAAAATAAGCTTAACTATCAGTTGTTAGTGAAATGGACTGCTATTACAAGTTTTCACACCAAAACACAATTTTTAACAAGCTCATAAGCATTCTTAGCTTTTTCTTCAAGTTTAATCCTTAAAAAAGCAGCTTTCCCACCATAAATTTTTGTTGAAGAAATTGTTAAAATCTTTCCTTCATGATTAACTTTTATTCCTTCAAAAGGAGGTTGATGACTTCTTATTAAAGTCTTGACTCTCAAATTTTTCAAGACTTTTTCTGTTATTTCTTTCCCGAACAGATAACCAATTCCTCTTCTATAATTTGGCTCAAATGTTTTGATTTCTCCAGGATCATTCCACAAAATTTCTATTAAATCTGATTTTTCTGGATAATTTTCCTTAGCTTTTTCTATTTCTTCTAGTGAAGAAAGGTTTATCGGAACGCCTCCATGGAGAAAAACATACTTTTCTGGTAAAATTGCTCCTACATAAAGCTTGTCAAAAAGCTCGTAAAGCTTTCTGTAAATTTTTTCTCCTTCTTCCCCATATTTTTCAGAAAGTCTTAACGGCAAATCATGAGGATAAAATTCAACATATTGAGGAGCTTCATGATTTCCGCAAAGTAAAAAAATTCTTTTTGGATATTTTGCTTTCAAGCTTAAAACAGTATAGTAAACTTCTGGAGAGTATTTTCCTCTGTCACCATAATCTCCAAGAAAAAGAATAAAATCCTTTTTGTTGAAATTGCTTTTTTTAACTATCGAGTAAAGGCTTTCCAAATCGCCGTGCAAATCACCAACAACTATCAAGTTGCCTTTTTTTGGTAAATAACAAAGGGTCTCTTTTCCTAAAATGTTTGAGGCTTTTTCTATAACTTCTATCATTTCTTTTGAGCTAGCTTTTTTTGATTTTTCAAAAATTTTCTCTACTTCCATGTTTTATAAATCGAGAAAAAGATTAAAATTTGTTTATACTTTTACTTCCAATTAATAATTATGGTAATTCCTTTGATTGAACAGTTGAAAGAAATTTTTAAGGATAAAATAACAGAAGAAGAAATGAAGCTTTTGCCTTCAAGCTTTGACATTGTTGGCTCAAGAGAAAAAGCTATAGCTATAGTTGAGATTCCAGAAGAGCTTAAGGACAAGCAAGAAATAATAGCAAAAACCATAATGAAACTTCACAAGAACATAAAAACTGTTTTGAAAAAAGCCTCTGAAAGAAAAGGAAAGGAAAGAATAAGGGAATATGAGTTGATTGCTGGTGATGCTAACACTGAAGTTATTCATAAAGAGTATGGTTATTTTATAAAACTTGACCCTCAAAAAGTCTATTTTTCTCCAAGGGAGGCAACAGAAAGGCAAAGAATTGCAGAGCAAGTTAAAGCTGGAGAAAATGTTTTGGTTATGTTTAGCGGAGTTTGTCCTTATCCTTTAGCTATATTCAAAAAACAGCCAAAAGTTGGTAAAGTAGTCGGAATAGAAATTAACCCAGAAGCTCATAAGTATGCAGAAGAAAACGTAAAATTAAATAAAGCTGAGAAAAAAATTTTACCTATTCTTGGTGATGTTAAAAAAGTTTGCCCAGAAAATTATGGAAAGTTTGATAGAGTTGTTATGCCTTTGCCTTTAGGTGCTGAAAGTTTTCTTGACATTGCAATTAAGTGTTTAAGATTAGAAGGTGGGATTATCCACTTTTACAGTTGGGGTAACGAGAATGATTTATACGCAAGAGCCTTAAAATTGATAGAAAGAAATGCTAAAAAATTGAAGAAAAAATTTGAAGTTCTGGATAAAAGAAAAGTTTTACCTTATAAACCTAAAACCTATAAAGTGTGTATAGATTTTAAAGTTTATCCATAAAGTAGTTTAAACTAATTCATCAGACGAGAAGTATTCTTTAGTATGCAATTTTATGTTAAAAAAGTAAAGATAAGAAGTGATAAAGAAGATTAATTTTAAGAGATTTTATACCTAGTAAGCAGGGGTAGCCAAGTCTGGTCAAAGGCGCAAGGTAGTTAGAACCTTGATTCAGGGCCTTGTGGCTTAGTGCCTTCCTGGGTTCAAATCCCAGCCCCTGCACCTCAGGTATTTAAAACTTTCTATATGTGGTTCTTTTGACTTAAGATTAAAATTGATTGAAATTTGAAACTTAAGAAAAATTAATCTCCATTCTTGCTATGAAAAGCCATCTAAAATAGTTTGAGAGTTTTACCATTTTCCAACTCGTAATTATATCTGCATAGATATCTGGTAGCTCGTTATCCAGTAAAGTGAAATTTCCGTTTAAAATTTCGTCTTGTTTTAATTTGTACCTCTTTAAAATTTTTGGAATTTGTGAATTTAATATAATCTTTGATGAAACTTTTCATAAGAATAAACAACTTCTCCTTATCTATAATCTCTTTTTATTTTTTTAAGTGTAATATGATATAATGCTAGATATTTATCAAACTTCGATGCTAATCTTTTTCATTTTCATTGGAATTTTTGTTCTTTTTGACAGAAAAAATATAGAGTTCAAGTACATTCTTCTTATAAGAAGAACTAAAAAAGGATTAAAACTTCTTGATAAATTAGCAAAATTTAAGAAATTTTGGAAAGGTTTTAGCATGATCGCAATAGTTTTATGTTTTATTATGATGATAGATGGGTTGAGAGGATTAATTAAAGCTTCGTTGATGATAATCTCTGGTGAAATAAAAGAAAGTTTAGGTGGGCTTGTTTTACCAACTCCTACTGCTACTCCAGTTTTTGGCCCGGGATATATAGGAATTCCTTTTATTTTCTGGATAATAATTTTACCAACGATTTTATTTCCTCATGAAATTGCCCATGGAATAATTTGCAGAATTGAGAAAATAAAAGTAAAAACAGTTGGAATAATTTTGCTGTTAATTTTACCTGGAGCTTTTGTAGAACCTGATGAAAAAAGGATAAAAAGGTCTAAGGTCTTAACAAAACTTAGGATATTTAGTGTAGGTAGCTTTGCAAACTTGTTAGTTGCTTTCCTAATTTTCGTTCCATTCCTTGGAGTTGGCTTGCTTCCTAATTTAATTTGGCCAACTATTACTTCTGGTTATTTAAGAGTAAGTGAAGTTAATTCTTCTTCACCAGCTGGAAAAGCTGGAATTGAAAAAGGGATGCTAATAACAGAAATAAATGGAAATAAACTAGAAATAAGTTACTTTGATTTTCTTACAGGAGAATATTTAAAAAAATACATCAAAGAAATAAAACCTGGTGACATAATAAACATTACTGCAAATGAAAAGTTATACAAAATCCAAGCAGAAGAAATTAAAGAAAATAACTCTACTAGAGCCTACATAGGAATTTCTACAAAGCTTGACCTGAAATGTGAAGAAACAACCTTCTATTTTTTAACTAACCTTTTTACATGGATGTGGGTTTTAAATTATGCTGTTGCTGTATTTAACATCCTCTCGCTGTACCCTTTAGATGGTGGTCTAATACTAAACGCGATAGTAGAAAAAATTTCAAAAAAACACTCAGAAAAAATTGTCATTCTAATAACAACAATTGTTGTTCTTTTAGTTTTATTTACAATAATAGGCCCTTACATTATTGCAGCACTTCACTTTTCCTGATTTCAAAATTTCTTATAGGATAAATCTTTCTTGCTTCTTGCATAACTCTATTTTTTATAGAGTTATCGATTATCTTTCTAATAAAATCTGAAATTTTTGAATTTTCAACCTCTTCCTTAATTATTTCACTTATTCTTTTTCTCATTAACTTTTTTGTTTTAGTGTTTATTTTTCTTGAAACTATTGCTAAACCTTTAACTCTTATTAAAACATTATCAACAGTCTTCAAATCCTGAATAACATCTATTCTCCTTATCTTTCTCAAAACCATTCTTGCTATATAGTCGCGTAAGCATTCTGAGCCGTCAAACTCTGCAAAGGCCTTATCACCTTCAACTCTTTTTATCTTAAAAATAAACTTTATGTAATACTTTGAAAAATCATTAGTCAATTCTAAAAGGTTAATCGTAACTCTTTTACCTATTAAAGAATTTGGTTCAGCAGCAATAGCTCTACCCAATTCTTTATTTTCAAAATAATCTGGAAGCACTATAACAAACCAACTTTTTGCTTTAGTTTTTTTTGCCATATTTTCACTTTTGTACCAAAAGTTTTACCTCTTCTGGGGAATACTTCCAATCTTTTGGTAAAACTCCTTTTCTTATATAATACTTTGAAAGTTTTCTTATCTTTGATTCCAAAAGTTGCAAACCTCTTAAAGAATGTTTATCAGCTTTATTCTTTTCTAAATGTTCCATAAGTATTACTGCCCTTTTAAAAAGGCTTAACAGGTCTTCTGGAAATTGAGGATAAATTTTATTTTCTTTCATAATTTGTGTTATTGATTTTCCTGTTATTGCCTTGACGTCTGGAATACCATATTGATCTCTTAAAATAGTTCCTATTTGTGTAGAAGTGTATTTCTCTTTGGCAAGTTTTAAAACCAAATCCTCAACTTCTTTTTTCTTATACTTCACCCACTTTGGAACAAACTTTAGTAAACGCTTTGAAGGCATAGTATCACTTTAAAACCCAAATAAAGATTAAAACCATTGTTGCAAAAAAGGCTAAAGAAGCCCCAAACATAGATAAAATTGCTGGAAACCCCTGAGGTGAAATCATTGTTAGACCAACCCCTAAACTAAAGAAAATAGCTCCAATAAATATAAGAAGAATAGAAACGTTTTCAGCAGTCTCAAATTTATTCTTTCCCTTTATCTTATCTTTCCATATATCTTGCACGCTTTTCAATTTCTTCAACCCTCTTTAAAACTTTTTCTGCATCTTTATATTCTTTTTTATAACCTTTAACTATATTATTCCAACAAAGCTTTAATATTTTAAAGTGAGTCGACTTCAACGCCTCAAAAAGCAAGTTTAAGTCAACACCAAAATCTTCTATTCTTCTTGAAAACTCACCCAAGCTAAAGTCTATGAAATAAATTTTACCTTCTTTTAAAATCATGTTGCTTGTTGTTAAATCGCCATGAACAATTCCAGAGGAGTGAAGTTTTCCTACTTGCTTCCCCAATTCAAAACAAACTTTTTCTATTTCCTCTTTTTTTGCCGAGTTCAAAAACTCCTTTAGCCTTGTTCCTTCTATAAGTTCCATTATTATCTTGTGATTTTCCTCGTCAACAAAAAAAACTTGAGGGGTAGCTACTCCTATGCTTCTTGCTTCCCTTAAAAGATTGACTTCTTTTCTTGTCCTTAATTTTCTTAATTTTTTATCTATTTCTCCAATTCTATACTTTTTTTCTATTCTTTCCTTAATCAAGACTTTTTTTCCTTCGAAAAAATCAAGATAAAGAATTGCTTCTGCTCCTCTGTAAATAATTTCCATAGAATCAACTTAAGGGTCTTTTAAGCCATTTTCTGTAATCTTAAAAACACACTCACCTTCTGGTAAGTCAGGTGCATCTACTAATCTAGCAATTCTTGTCCCTTCCTTCCCTCTTCTCAAGTAAATTCTATAAGTTGAGTTATGAACAAGATAGCCGTTTACCAAGAAATTTGCACAGCCTGTTTCTATATCTATTAGTTTTTGAATGTTTTGCAATTTTTTTATCGAATAAATTTTTTCAAAGTTTAAAGCTATTAAGCTGCCAAAAATTTTGTTTACTTCTTCATACTTCCTACACAATTCTGCAAGCTCAGAATAACTTATTCTGTTCTCCGGATGTTTAAAATTGTAATCTATTCCCATTTCTTTAAGTAGTTCTATAAGCTTTTTTCTTTTCAAAGGAACTCTTTCTTCTTTTCTTAGCTTCTTGCTTTCAAGCTTTTTGTTTTTTTCAGAAGAAGTGAAACCAATTTTCTTGAACTTGTTTGGATTGACCATTAACCTATATATTCCATACTTATTTTGAATTGGAGAAATAGTTGAATGAATACCAAGCCTTAGAAGCAAAAGTTTAACGAAAACAAGAAATTCCTTATCCTTCATCCTTAAGTTAACCATGCTGTTTATACTTCCTTCTGCGTCGAACAAACCTTTAAGAAAAGCTTTGATTATGTTTTTTCTCTCCAAGAACAACCCATAGATATTTTTGATTAAGAATCTTAAAACATCAGCTACATACTTGTTTGCAAATTCAAGCTCAAAGCAACCTTTAACTTTTAAAATTTTTGGCTTTATATTAAAAACATTTTTGAACAAACTGTTGTAAAATTCTAGAATTTCTTTTTTTTCATCTCTTATTCGAACAGAATTATTATAAAAGTCCTTAGAACCATTACCAACAAAATATCCTAGAATTTGGGCCAAATCTTCTTTTAATTCATTAACCTCTTTAACATCCTTATGCTTAACTGTCTCTTTAACTTCGTAATCTACTTTTCCTATCAAGTTTTCAATTTCGTAGTGTAGCCCTTTAGAGAGTAAATGGTCGGCGATGGCTGAGCAAAGTGTTCTTTTTTCCTCTTCAGACAAGTCTCTTAGGGCGCGCCATTTTTCGCCATCCTTCAACTTTATGTTTAGGCTTACCAGCAGTTCTACGCTTTTGTCTTCTCTTCCGCTTATGTCCGGTATGAACGGGTTTGTTGTTGAAGCTAAACTTTTATGAATTGGACGTGTTTCTCTACCAAAGAATATTAAATCCTTCTCGACTGTTATCAACTCAGCCTTTAACGCGTCT
>JAWCMJ010000027.1:5426-6876 GCA_039091285.1 Candidatus Aenigmatarchaeota archaeon | reverse complement strand
ATTTAAAATCAAATGAATTCAACTACCAGAAGGCTGTAACTTGATTCTTGGTCAATCTCATTTTATTAAAACGGTTGAAGACTTATATGAAGGTTTAGTTAACTCTGTTCCAAACATAAAGTTTGGAATAGCTTTTTGTGAATCTTCTGGTAAATGCTTAATAAGACATTCAGGAAACAATGAAGAAATGGAAAGAATTGCAAGTGAAATGGCCTTTGAAATTGGCTGTGGCCATAGTTTTATAATTTTAATAAAAAATGCTTACCCAATAAATGTTTTAAACAGAATAAAAGAAATTCCAGAAGTATGCTCAATTTTCTGTGCAACTGCAAACCCTGTAGAAGTTATAATAGTAGAAACAGAACAAGGAAGAGGAATAGTCGGGGTAATCGACGGATTAAAGCCAAAAGGTATAGAAAAAGAGGAGGACATAAAAGAAAGAAAAGAGTTTTTAAGAAAAATAGGGTATAAGTTATGATTATTAGATAAGGAGGAGGTTAAATGGTGTATTATCATGTTGGTAAAATTTTAGAAATATTTTCTTCAAAAGATAGAGAAATAGTAAGCTCAGACTCTTCTGTTCAGGCTTTGGTCGAAACTTGGGACGAAAACGTTATAACATATGAGGTTGACCCAAGAATTGTTAACGAGTTAAAAGTTGGAGACATTGTTTTGATAGATTATAATCCAACTTCTCAACAGCCATTCAGACCAAAAATGATAATAGTTAAGGTTTTAAAGGGAGAAAAAGCAAGAAAAACTTGGGAATATTACAAAGATTACTACAAGAAAAGACCAAAAGTAAAAGTTCAGCCTATCCAACCTACACCTTACATTGGCTAAAAACTTTTCTTTTTCTTTAAAGCCCTTGGTTGTATCTCTTCACCAGGCTTTAAAGGAATCAATTCTTTTTCTATTCCTTCGCCAATTCCTGGAAACTTTTTCTTAAATTTTTTTATTGATTTTCTTATTATTTCTTCTGTAGGCATATTTAAAACCTTCAATTAATAATTTATAAAAGTAACTGAAGCGCCAGTGGTCCAGTCTGGTCTAAGACGCGAGCCTTCCAAGCTTGCAACCCGGGTTCAAATCCCGGCTGGCGCATAAAGTCTTAATTCTATTAGAATTTATTCTGATTTAACTCAGAAGTTTAGTGAGATTTTTTGCTTTTATTAAATTGTATAAGAAACTTAACAATCATCCACTTTTAACGTCAACTAACGATTCATCTTTATATTTCAATATTATTTCTTCTAGTTTAGATTTTCCATTTCTTAGGCTTGGGAGAACTACTCCAACATCAGCATAAATTCTATTAGACCTACTCTTAAGAGATAATCGAACATCTTCTGCTACATATCCTTTTTGAATTTGTCTGTGGTAGTTATTCAATAAGAAATTTACAACCTTCATCTTATTCTCAAAAAGAAATTCAATTGCTTGTTGTGGT
>JAWCMJ010000027.1:0-5416 GCA_039091285.1 Candidatus Aenigmatarchaeota archaeon | reverse complement strand
TTGTGGTTCTAATCCAATAATTTCCCCAGTTCTTCTAACCTCATACTCAGGAGGATATTCGATTAATGACATAAGTAGAAACCATGGGTCAAACAACGTTCCAATTTCTCTCTTAAGTTCTTCTAGTCTTTCTTTTAACTTCAAGCCTTTACTTATTTCATTAAGATGCTGAATTTTTGATTGATAAAGCCATGCTTCCATACTTGAATATCTTTCAAGTTCCCTCAACCTATTTTCTTCTGTTACTTTATTTTTAACCCAGTATAGTAGCAATAAGGCATCAACAGGTCCTAGCTCATACTCTCCAGAAACATGTGTTAAGGTATAGTGCTCTTTTACTTCACTAAGTAATCTTAATATCTCTTCTTTTTTTCTAAGTAAAGGCATACTCTCAATAGTTTTAGCATAATATAACGGGTATTCCAATGGTTTTCCATCTCTATATAATAAAACCCCCTGTTTGTTTGTTATTTCCATTTTCTCATTATCTAATAACATACTAAAAAATTTAAGTTTTACGAACTCTTTCAAATTTTTTTGATAGATTATAAGACTTATTCCTTTACTACTTTTAGTAGAAAAAAATGCTAATTTTTTGGTAGTTCAATTCTCGTTTTTAAATTATAAATTTCTACTTTTTGACAAGATTTAAAAACCTTTTAAACTAAAATTACATTTTATATAGTGAGAGAATGCGTCACGATACACTAGCTGACGTTTTGTCTGCTATTAAAAATGCCGAAAAAGTGGGGAAGAAAGAGTGTGTTACTCCTGCCTCTAAACTTGTTAAAAATGTTTTAAAGGTTATGCAAGAAAAGGGTTATATAGGGGCTTTTGAGTTTGTGGATGATGGAAAGTCTGGAAAGTTTAGGATTGAGTTAAAAGGAAAGATAATAGATTGTAACGTCATAAAGCCAAATTATTCTACTAGAGTTGATGAATTTCAGAAATGGGAGAAAAGGTTTTTGCCTGCAAGAGAATTTGGTTTTTTGGTTTTGTCAACACCAAAAGGAATAATAGACCATAGGAAGGCTAAAGAATTGCACGTAGGAGGAAGGCTTTTAGCATACTTTTATTAGGTGGTAAAATGATTTTAGCAGAGTTTAAAATTCCAGAAGGTATTAAAATCGAACTTGAAAAAAACAAACTAAAAGTTTCTGGGTCTCTTGGAAGTTTGGAAAAAGAGTTGAAAATTTCTAAGAAAATAAAGATAGAGAAGGTTGAAAACATAATAAGGGTCTCTTCTGAAGAAGAAAAAAGGAAATTAAAGGCAATGGCAGGAACTTTTATCGCTCATTTAAGAAACATGATTGAAGGTGTGCAAAAGGGGTTTAAATATAAGCTTAAAATTGTATATTCTCATTTTCCTATTACAGTAAAGGTTGAAGGAGATAAGGTTCTGATCCAGAACTTTTTGGGAGAAAGAGTTCCAAGAATAGCAAAAATTATGGGTAATGCTAAGGTTGAAGTAAAACCTCCTGAAATATTTGTTTCAGGAATAGATTTGGAAGATGTTTCTCAAACAGCAGGAAATATAGAGCAAGCATGTAGAATAAAAGCTAGGGATAGAAAAGTTTTTCAAGATGGTATATGGATTGTTGGACGTGAGTGAATGGTAAACCCAAGAAAAAAGCCAAAGTTTTTAAGGTCAGGATGGAAAGCTTATAAAAGGTTAAGAAAGGTAAAGTGGAGGAAAGCTAGGGGAATTCATTCAAAGATAAGAAGGAAAGAAAAGGGAAAACCAAAAATGCCTAACATAGGCTATGGGGCACCAAAAGAGTTAAAGTATCTACATCCTTCTAGGTTTAAAGAGGTTTTAGTGTATAACGTTAAAGATTTAGAAAAAATCGATTCAGAAAAGGAAGCAATAAAAATTGCACATACAGTAGGAAAAAAGAAGAGAGGAGAGATCTTAAAAAAAGCTGAAGAGTTGAAGATAAAAGTTTTAAACCCTTAGTCGTTTCTTTTTAAATCACAAACATCAAATATTAAAGATTTAATATTCAGAAATGGGTGAAAAAAAGAAAACGGAAAAGAGCATTACACTTAATTTATCTTTAACATAAAAGAAACTTATTTTGGAAAAATCTATAAAAAGATTAAACTCATTTTTTTAAAAATAATTAATTATTTAAGTACTAATATAGTTGGTAGATAGCATGGGAAGTTTACAAAAAAGACTTGCAGCAGAAATACTTAAAGTTGGTGAAAGTAGAGTTTGGCTTGATCCAGCTAGGAAAAAAGAAATAGAGGAAGCAATAACAAAGATTGATATAAGAAAGCTGATTAAAAAAGGTGCGATAAAGGCTTTACCTGAAAAGATAAAGAAGCCAAAAGAAAGAAAAGGAAAAAGAGTAAGAAAAGGTGGGAAGTATTCTGTTGTTTCGAGAAAAAAAAGATGGGTTTTTACTGTTAGAGCTTTGAGAAAAATGTTGAAGGAAATGAAAGAAAATGGTGAAATAGAAAATCAAACTTTTAAAAGGCTTTATAGACTTGTGAAGGGTGGTATGTTTAGAAGTAAAGCCCACTTGAAAATTTACATGGAACAACATGGCTTGATCAAGAGGAAAAAATAATGAAACTCAAACCAACTTTCAAAATGCCTTTTAGAAGAAGGAGGGAAGGGAAGACAGATTATAAAAAAAGGCTCAAGCTTTTGAGTTCAAAAAAACCAAGGCTTGTTATAAGGAAGAGTTTGAAGTATATAAGGGCGCAGATAGTTGATTTTGATAAAAAGGGGGATAAGACACTAGTTTTTGCTCTGTCAAAAGAATTGAAAAAACTGGGATGGAATTATAGTTACGATAATTTACCAGCTTCTTACTTGACTGGATTAATAGTTGGGAAAAAGGCTCTAGAAAAAGGAATAAAAGAGGTAGTTTTAGACTTTGGGCTGAGTCCTTCTACAAAAGGTTCAAGGCTCTATGCTTGCGCAAAGGGTGCTTTGGACGCTGGTTTAAAAATTAACATAAACCAAGAGCTTATTCCTAGTGAAGATAGAATTAGGGGAACACATATTTCTACTTTCTTAGAGAAATTTAAAAAAATACCAGAGGATTTTGAAAAAACCAAAAATAAAATTTTAGGTGGTTAGATGGAAGAAGAAGATAAAGTAGAAGAGGAATTACCTAAAGTTGAAACTGTTTTGCCTTTAGAAAAATGGCAACCAAAGACTTCTCTTGGAAAAGAAGTCTTTGAGGGAAAAATTACTGACATAGAGGAGATTTTCAAGTCTGGAAGAAAAATTACCGAGCCTGAAATAGTTGATAAGCTTTTACCCAACTTAAAAAACGAAATTATACTTATTGGTGGAAGAACAGGGAAGGGTGGAGGTATACAAAGAATTCCTGTAAAAATAACTGCAACTATGCATAAATCTGGAAGAAGGTTTACAACTAACGCTTTTGTTGTTGTTGGGAATGAAGATGGAATAGTTGGTGTTGGAAAAGGGTCAGCACCAGAAACAAGGGATGCTATAAGTAAAGCTATTCAAAAGGCAAAACTTAATTTGATAAAGGTTAAAAGAGGATGCGGAAGTTTTGAATGTAGTTGTGAGGAAAATCATTCCATACCTTTTAAAGTTAAAGGAAGAAGCGGGTCTGTAAGGGCTGTTTTGATGCCAGCACCTAAAGGCATAGGTTTAGTTGCAAGTGACGAGGCAAAGAAGATTTTAAGGTTGGCTGGAATAAAAGATGTTTGGGTAAAAACTTTTGGAAATACTAGCATGAGAATTAACTTGATAAACGCAGTTTTTGATGCTTTGAAAAAGCTTTATACCTTTGATAGAAGTGAGTAAAATGTTTGCTGTGATAAGGATAAGGGGGAAAGCTAAAAAAGAGGTTGAAGATACTTTAAAGATGCTTAGGTTAAAAAAACTTAATAATTGTGTCATTTTACCAGAAACACCAGACTTTAAAGGAATGTTGCAGAAAGTTAAGGATTTTGTAACTTGGGGGGAAATAGATAAAGATACTTTGGTAGAACTTTTGAAAAAAAGGTTAAGAACAGGGGAAAAAAGAGTGGATGAAAAAGTTCTAAAAGAATTGACGAATTTTGATAGTTTTGAGGGTTTTGCCTCTGCTTTGATCGAAGGTAAAGTTAAGCTGAAAGATTTTGAAAAGTTGAACCCTGTTTTTAGGCTTACTCCTCCTTCAAAAGGGTTTAAATCAGTAAAGGAACATTATCCAAAAGGGGATTTGGGTTATATGGGAAAAGAAATAAATGAACTACTTGAGAGGATGATTTGATGGTAGTTAGAAAAAAGAAAAAAGTAAGGAAATACAGAGGGCATAGAAGTTATGGTTATGGAAGCCATAAAAAGCACAGAGGAAAAGGGAGTAGGGGAGGAAGAGGACTTGCTGGTTTGCATAAGCATAAGTGGAGCTATACTGTAAAATATGCGAAAGAGCATTTTGGAAAAAGGGGGTTTAAAAGGCCTTTTGAAGTTAAAGAAATAAAGGCGATTAACCTTGAAGAATTGGAAAAGAAAGCAGAAAGTCTTTTGGAGCAGAAAATAGTAGAAAAAGAAGGAGAGAAAATAAAAATAAACGTTTTAAAACTTGGTTATGAAAAAGTTCTCGGGTCAGGAAAAATAAAAAGACCTTTAATAATTGAGGCAAAATCTTTTTCTAAAAAGGCGATAAGGAAAATAGAGGAAGCTGGTGGAAAGGCCGTAATTATTCAATAATTGAATTTTTAATTATATATTTTTTTTAAGATAGAAATCTTTATTTGTTACACGTGTAACAAATGAGTTTTGCTCTAAGAATAAGAAAACTTGGAGGAAAGGCAAGCATTCTAGAAGAAAAGTTTATCTTCTAAATTATTTAAATTCAAAATTCAATTTTAAAGATAATGGTAGCGATAGAGAAAATCACAAGGTTTTTACCTGCAGTTCAAAAACCAACCTACAAGCAAAGTTTTAACAAAAGAATAACTTGGACTCTTGTAGCTTTGGTCCTTTACTTAGCTCTTTCTCATATAACAGTCTATGGTATAGGAAAAACTCCTCAACTAGAAGCTTTAACCCAAATCCAAACACTTTTAGGTGCCAAGTTTGGTAGCTTGCTAACCTTAGGAATAGGTCCAATAGTGACTTCTGGTATAATTCTACAGCTTTTGGTAGGTTCAAAAATTATCAACTGGGATACAACAAAACCAGAGGGAAGGGAGAAATTCCAGGCTTGGAGCAAGTTTTTAGCAGTTTTATTCTGCTTTTTAGAAGCTATAGCTTTTGTAATGGCAGGAAGCATTCCGATAGTAGGAGGTTTAGGTATTTATATTTTTGTTATTCTCCAGCTTGCAGCAGGTGGTATAATAGTAATTCTTTTAGACGAACTAGTAAGCAAATGGGGCTTTGGCTCAGGAGTAAGCCTTTTTATAGCAGCTGGAGTCGCAACTCAAATAATAATTAATG
>JAWCMJ010000026.1:5293-7058 GCA_039091285.1 Candidatus Aenigmatarchaeota archaeon | reverse complement strand
AGTAACTTTAACGTTAAAAATTTGTGGTGGGTAGTTCCCAGAACCAATTACTTCATAAAGAGTTATAGAAGAATGGGGTTGCTTCCAGACAAAAAAATCTTCTATTCCGTTTGAGTTTGTGTCTTGCATGCAAACAAAAAAGTTATCTTCGCCTATTGTTATTTTATAGTAAGAAGGGTTGGTTGAATTGCAATCGCTACTTGGTTGGGAAGGAGTAACATCTTCCCAACTATCATTCCAAAAAACTTTTAGCTTTGGATGAGGAGCTATAACAAAATTTTCATCTATACTTGTGTTCGCTGTTATGTTGTAAAAGATTTGAGAGGTTGTACTAAATATTGTTATGTTCTTTTTCCAGAATTCTTCGACGATTTTCCCTTCTGATTCGTTCATTATTATAGGAATCCCTGTGCTCATGCTGTCATCCCAAAGAAGAATAGGAGATAAATAACCTGAAGAAGAAACTAAATAGTTAAGAGAAGAAACGTCACAATATTTCTTCCCTTCTATAGTTATAACATCATAAGTATAATTGTTAAAATCACACTTAGTTGCTGATTCGTTAACTCTTATGTATTTTATCAACAAGTCTAAAGCTGGGTTTTTTATAAAGCTTATGTTCACACTTTGATTTCCTATACTTTCGTTAACCCTTATGTCAATAACTCTTGACCATGCATCTATAACAGAAGAAGAAACAATCTCAGAAAAATTGTATTCAAACTCTAAGTATATTGAAGTTATGTTCAAAATACCAGCAAAATCTGAGTGAAAGATTAAAGGAACGTCACAATTTCCTCTTGAATCTGGCTCACAACCCTCTAAATACCTTTGAAAGGCAGAGTTGTTCGAAATTGAAGCTTTACCTCTAAACTTTCCTGAATAATACCATTCAATTTCTTTATCATCCCCTACATCCAAGCTAAAGTTTGTCGGATAATACTCAAAGTTTAAAACGTAAAGGGTATAATCTGCTGGAATGTTAGTCCCTGCTACAACTTCGTCTCCTGGATCAGAAGTTAAGTTTCCTACTGCTATTCCTCTAACATCGTTTTGAGTTAAGTAGCTCCAAACTAAAGAGCCTGAAGAATTTATAGCATAAACTCTATCGTCATGGCTTCCAGCTATTACTTCACTTCCTGGGTCAGAAGTTACGTCAGCTATTATAACTGTATCCACATAAGCTTGAGTTGAAAAAGACCATAAAAAGTTACAGTTAGAATCAAGCAAAAAAACTGTCCCGTTATTTCCAGCTATTGCTATTTCATCGTACTGATTCGTTAAAATAACATTTCCAGAACTCACGTCGTTTATTCCTATTCCTAAAGAACAAGAATGCTTGGAGAAACCAGAAGAATTTAAAACGTAAAGGTTGCCGTCACCAGTTCCTGCAGCAATTTCATCTCCCTCATCATTACTAAGGTTACCTATTCCTACTCCTTTAAAAGCACTTGAACCAGAGAAGTTCCAAAGCTTAAAGCCAGAAGAATTTAAAAGATAGAGCTTATTATCACCAGAAGCTACTGCTATTTCGTCGTACTGATTTGTTAAAATAACGTTTTTTGCTTCTAAGTCATAAATCGTGTTGCCTATACTCAAACTCCATACTAAAGAGCCTGAAGAATTAATTAAATAAACATAACCATCCGAAGTTCCAGCTACAACTTCATCCCCCTCATAAAAAGAAAGGTTGGCTATAGAAAGAGCATAAACATCACCACTAGCAGAATAGCTCCAGAGTTCGTTCCCACTGTTAGTTAAAAGC
>JAWCMJ010000026.1:0-5283 GCA_039091285.1 Candidatus Aenigmatarchaeota archaeon | reverse complement strand
TCCCGACTCATTCACGCTCAATGTCTCAAACCTTCCCATGGGATGGGGCACTGACCCCCTTGTTCCTATTGCTATTTCATTGTACTGATTTGTTAAGTTGACATCACCAACAGCTAAACCGTGAATTTGGTGCAGAGTTGTGGTTAACAAAGGCTTCATCATTCCCTCTAAACTTAAGTTTGAAACAAAAACCCTTGAGTTTTTTGGCAACCTTATCCATTTTGTCTGGTTTTCGTTTCCCAAAAATATTATAAGTTCAGAAAGCTTTGAGTTATTCAAAGAATTTAAAGAAAAGTTAAAGGTTTTAAGGTCTAAGTCAAGGTTAAAAGTTAGTTGGGAAGAAAAGGATGACCTTAGAAAAACGAGTAAAAAAACTGAAGAAAAAAAGAATAAAAGGGAAATCTTGAGTTTTTCTTCCATAATTTCCTATTATAAATTTTATTTTAGAATAAAATTAATTTTGGCAAAAAAAAGCTTATATATATAAAAAATAAAAAATATTTTATGGAAATGGTTAATAAAAATTTTAACAATTTTAGTAAAGGAGCAAGCTCAGCAATCTTCTTGTTTCTTCTTATAATTGCAGTGGTTTTGATAGCATCAAGCACACCAAACATTTTTGCTCAATCAGAAACACAACCAAGAGAAATGAACGCCTCAATCCTACAAGTAATAGGCATAACTGTTTCAGGTAATTTAAGTACAGGAATTTTCTTTACCAACAAAACAGCCATAGGAACTCAAATTCCAATAGAAATCATGACAGACTGGAACAACGCAACAGCAAACTATTGGAAGAATAATAATGCAACAGAGTATTATGTGACTGCAGCCTCTGGAAATAAAGTAGACATAGTAGTATGTCATTGTGGTTGTGAAGACCTTAAATGTAAAAATTCTACTCAATGTGGTACTAGTAGCATGCCGCTACAGGGCTCAGGAACTGGTGAAGGAGTTGGTTGGGTTAACGGAACAGTTGCCGATTTAGCAAACCACACACCCTCTTATAGGTTCCCAGGAAAAGAGCAGTACCAAGTGGTTGCGGGTAGCTTATCACCTAGTAACAACATATACTTAAGATACTGGCTTGACCCATACCCAAACTCAACACCAAGTGGTCCTTACAATACAACATACGTTTTCAAGGCAGTAGAGATAGGTCAATCTTGTGGAAGTTGCACCTGCTAAAGAGAAAGTTTAAATAAATAAAAAGATACAGTAAAAAATATGAAAAAGTTGGCTTTACTATTTTTCTTTTTCTTCTTTAGTTTATTTTTTGTTAAAGAATGTTTAGCAGGCGTTGGAATAGGAATGGGACCCACAAAGTTTAACCTCGTTTCAAGTATAAACAAACCTTATTTAATCAGCCTTATTTTCTACAACCCCGGAAACTATGACGTAAAAGCAAAGCTAACATTTGAGTGTGAGAATTGTGAAGAGAAAGTCTATTTTTTTGGCTGGTACTTAGGAAGAATAAAAGAAGATTACACACAATTCTTCAGCTTTGATTCAGAAGAAGTTTACATACCAAACAACACTATTCCAGAAAAACCTGTTAGTAATTTAATCAAAGTTCACCCAAACATCTGGGTAAAAAAAGAATTCATAATTTCTACTCCAGAAGAAATAAACTTTTTGGTTAGAACAATTAATCCAGAATATCCAGGAGAGTTTTCAATTCCCTACTACACTCTTCTTCTAGACGAGAAAAAAATAAAGGGTGGGATAACAGCAACTGTTGTTTGGTCAACCTTTGGTGAAATGGGAGCAGCACCAGCAGTTGGAGCAGAATTTAACTTAAGTATAAAAGGTATGCCAACTGGTAGTTTGATCTTGATAATCTTAGCAGTTTTGATAATAGTGATTGGAGTATTTTGGAAGAGTGGAATTTACAAAAGAATTTTTAAGAAAAGTTTACCTCCTTCTTAATATTTTTATTAAAAGCAAAATTATAAGAAAAATTATTGGGATTAGTATAAAAGGGAATTGGCTCTTTACCTTAACGCCTAGCCTACTCACAACAGAGACTTGTGTAACATCACCAGTAGAGGCTATTACGTTAAAATTTAACTCTTCTAAGCTTGAAGAAAAACCAAACCAAGGAATAGTCTTGTTTTCAAGAGTTAACTGCTCTTCAAAAAAGTAAGGAATCTTTAATTTTACTTCAACAAATTTTCCTTCCAAATGAGAGGTGTTTTTTTCCACTTCTATTTCGTTAGGAATTTCAATAAATTTTTGAGTTATGTTAACTTTTCCTCTTAAGCCAAGGAAGTTGAAATCACGAAAACAGTTTAAACAATAAAACCTTAAGCTTACGTTAGCATCCTTATCACTTGGGTTAAATAAAATTAAGTAAAAAATATACTCTTGTCCTGGGCTTAAAGTAACGTTGTTTTCTGCCGGAGCTATTCCTATTCCCCTTGTTGCTACTGCCTCCTTTAAAAAAATTCCTACTAATATTAAAGCTAACAACCTCTTAAACACAACTCCCACCCTCTGGAACAGCCTGAATTTGATAGACTGTACTATAATTATAAGGAGGGAAGCCTGGAGGAACATCAAGCCAATACCTAAAATAAACGTAACCTTGAGAATTTGGTTTTATTTTGTTTCCGTAACCTAAAACCATTCTGGAAGAATTTGAAAGAGACGGCGTGTTTGCATCGTTGTAATGAGAAAAGCTCCAACTAACGTTTCCTATCAAAATTTCAAAATTGTTATACCCTGAGCAAGTCAAGTTTGAGCATAAGTTATACCTTGCACCATGACAAATTTCTATGCTATTAGAGGAAACATAAACCCAGTACTCTGTTTTTTTGTCTGTTAAGTTGTAGTTAAAAGTTGCGTTGTTAAAAGAAGTTCCTGCTACTAAAGGATACATTATGTTTTCTTTTGCTCCTGTCAAGTTTGTGAACCAGATTCCGTCTGCAAGCCTATCGCTTATAACTATGTAGTAAGAAGTTACTATGCTTACGTTCATAGGATAACTCTCATTCTTTGCTTCTTTTATTCCAAAAAATAAAATCAAGAAAGTAAAGATTAAAAATACCCTTTTCATTTTTTCACTTAATATTTTATTTTATTAAAATATTAAATTAAATTATGCACGTTAGAAATTTTATTTTTCTTATTTTTTTACTGCTTTTTTTTAAAAGCTGTTTTAGTTTAGAAACTTTCATGAACAGCACTTTAGCTTTAAAGGAAAACGTCTTTACTTCAGTCATTAAAGATAAAGACTCCTACTGTGAGCCTGAGCTTGTTAACATAACTACAACTATAGAGAATAAGGGAAACTTAGAAGTTTCAGGAAACCTTACAACAAGGGTTTTAAACCCAAACAATCAAGAAGTAAGGAATGAAAAATGGCAAGTTTCAATTGGTGGGGCAGAAAAAAAATATTTTATAACAAACTATTCTGTTAAAGCTTCTGACCCTCCAGGAATTTATACAATAAAAAGCAACTTTACTTATAACAATGAGTTTAAGCATAGTGAAACAAGCTTTAGGATAAAGAAAGGTATAGGAAGCCTAGTAGTTTCTCCTTTGGAGATAGAAAAAACTGTTAAGCCAGGCTATTCTTTTAACGAAACTATTTATCTCTGGCTTTTGTACCCATGCTACGGAACTAACGCTTCAATAAACAAATCTTCTGGCTTACCTGGGGATTGGTTCAATTTGTCTAAAGAAAACGTTTACTTACCAGGCTCAGGAGAAAATCAAAACTTAACTTTAAGCGTTAGAATTCCTAATGACGTGAACGGAAGCTACGTTGGTTATGTTTATGTTAAAGCAGAAAATCAGACAAAAACAATCAACGTTACCATTCACGTAAACGCAAGCGCAATAATTGAAGTTAAGGTCGAAGTTCCGAAAAAAGAAGTTTGTCAAGGTGAGGACGTTTATGCAAGAGTTAACATAACTAAAATTTTTCCTGTCGAAGAAGTTGAAGTAAACCTAACTTACAGGATAATCGCTCCTGGCAACGTAATAGTAAGGGAATCAAAAGAAACTTTAAGCCTGTTGAACAATGCTTTAAGACTTCCTAGCTTTAAGACTTCTGGCTTGCTAAACTACTACACTTTTTCAGCTGTTTTGGAGTACAAAGAAGTTAGAGTTTCTTCTAGCGACGTTTTCTTCGTTTTTTCTTGTGCTCCTCCCTCTTATCCTCCAGGAGCAGCTCCAGGCATACGAGAAGCAATTCCAGAAATAGTAAAAAGGTTGGAGCTAAACGTTAGCGATAAAAGGGTTGTTGTTATCTCTGGAAATCAATCAGGCTTTATAGCTAGTGTCAAAAATTTTGGGAATCAAAAAGAAACTGTAAAGATTTTTATAGAAGGAATTCCTTCTGAATGGATAAAAATAATTCCGGAAGAAATTTCTCTTCCGCCAAACGAAGTTTATGATTTCCTTGTTTTTATAAAAGCTCCAAAGGAAATTGAAGAAAAAGTTTTTTACCTTAGCGTTATGGCCTCGAACTCTGTAAAAAGCAATGAAGAAATAGTAACGCTTATAGTTGCAAAAGACTGGAAGAAAGCTGCTGATATCTTGCTCGAAGAACTTGAAAGAATAAAGAAAATGGCAGACCAAATAAATTATCTTGACTGTATAAGCTTGACAGAAGCTTTAGATGCTTATAAGAAAGCAGAGCACATGAAAAATTTTGGGTTGCAAGAATACTCAAACCAAAACTATGAAAGGGCAGCAAGGATAATAGATTATTCAATCTCACTCTACGAAAAGGCTATAAACTTGTTAGAAGCTTATATAAGCTTTGAGGTTGAAGAGATAGGCTCTTACAAGCTAACGTTTTACTCCTCTTTTCCCATCTTTTCTCAAGAGATAAACTCAAACGTAAAATTCTTGAAAGAATGTTTTGAGAAAAAAAATTACGAAAACTTTTGCCCTGTTTACAACAGAACAAAACAGCTAATAACCTACTCTAGAATCTTTACTTTCTTGATATTCCCACTTATTTTAATAATTCTTATAATCGTTATTTTCTTGATAACAAGGAAGGAGAAAAGAAAGAAAGAAAGAAGACTTGAAGAAATTTTTGAAAAGGTAAAGAGAAGGATAGAAGGTATTTGATTTTTTTCTATTTTAATAGTTTGTTCATAACTAGTTTTTACTCATATAAATTATTCAAATTCTAAATTATAAAAAGTGAAAGTAATTTTTTTTCATGTAGCAAAGAGAAACTTTTCCTATTCTTCTTTGCTCTATAACTCCTGCTCTTGCCAGAGCAAAAACGTATTTAGAGGCAGTGTTTCTATGAATGTTAAG
>JAWCMJ010000025.1:0-7140 GCA_039091285.1 Candidatus Aenigmatarchaeota archaeon | reverse complement strand
TTAGATAAAATGTTTTTAGAACTATTAGAAATTATAGCACCAAATTTATTTTCACTAAAGATTGAGTTAAATATTTGATTTTCATAGCTCTCATAGATAAAGATTCCACTAATATTATTACCGTTAGCAGTTGAATTAATGATTTCATTGTAAGAACTATAATTGAAAATAAAAATTCCAAAATACATATTATTCTCGGTTGTTACGTTGATTACTTTGTTATTTTGACCATTTTGAATTACAACTCCGCTAGCGTTATTGAAACTAGAAGTAGAATTAAATACAGTATTACCATCGGCTAATATAGCGATACCAGCAAACCATTCTGTTGTATTACAGTTCTTTATTGTTACGTTAGTTTCTTCGCCAAGATTGTATACAACTATTCCTACAGTACCATACCCAAGTATGCCATCTATGTTATAACCTTGACAATCTAAGATAACATTTTTAGCAGTAATGTTAATGCACATCTCTTCTGAAGAATCTGTTATATCAGCAGTTAAGTAATAAACTCCATTTTCTTGGTCTAGAACAGAACAATCAGTTAAATATGGGTTGTAAGTTGTAATGTAACTATAAGTTTCACTCTCATTCCAGTTTCCAGCACTATCATTAGCGTAGATCTTCCATTTTATTTCACACCCTACTGTTTCGTTAATTCTTACAGTAAAGTTGCTCCAAGCTTCTTGTTCACTCAAACTAATTTCAGTTATATTTTCAAATTCTCCTGTACAGTTGTCAAGAGAAAAGATGGCATAATCCAATTCTACATTATCTTTCCAAAGCATGCTATGTTCTATTTCTGAGCCTGCTATTGTTGAGTTTGTTAAACTTAAGGAATAAGTTGGTGCTTCTGTATCTATAGTTAAAGTGAAATTGCTTTCAGCCAAATCATAAACATCTGTCTCATTATAGCAATAAACATTCCATTCGTAAGCCCCATCTTCTAAATTCTCTAAGTAAATTTCATTTTCTCCTTCAATTATTTCTGTCTGGTTTGCTTGGTTCGCAGCCCATTCACCAGTAAAATTGCCGAAGAGAGTACAATTAGTTATTATAATTGAATCGTCCCATTCAACACCAAAAGTAAAGTCTACATCTTTTGTGTTAACGATACTTTCATCAGAAGGGGAGTTTAAGGTAACGTTTAAGGCGCCCGATAAGCCATAGTCAGGAAAGGCCTTGAAAACAAAAACTAAATAAAAAAGAAAGACAAAGAAGAAAATCAGAAAAGTTCTCTTAAAAGAGCCCATGCCCATAAAATAATTATCTTTAAAGCCATTAATAAAGATTTCTAAATCCTAAATTCTTCCCACTTCACTTTTTTATTCTCAACAGCTTCCTTTACTTTTTTCTGAGTTTTAGTAAGCTTGCTTTCTCCAGATTTTACTTCACAAAAAACTATTTGCTTTAAACTTTCTTCAGAAGAATAACCATCAAAAATTATTAAGTCTATTGGATCTCCTAACCATCTTATGTCATGAGCATCATAAGGAAAGTTTTCAAGAAAAGGTACAAGCTTTTCCAAGGTTTTTCCAGATAAAGTTCTTGCACTTCTTTTTATCGCATCTTCCCTTATTCTTTCTTCCTCTTTCTCTTTCCACTCTTTTATTCTTTGCTCAAAATTTATTTTCCATTCTCTATTCTTGAGAAAAAGGTGGAAGATTACAGCTAAAAGGATTAGTATCAAAACAAAAAATTCTATCATAATAGATACTTGAAAAATTGAGAATAAATCTATAAAGCTAGTAAATTTTTAATAGACATAAAAATTCCAAAAATTGATAAAAGAATTATTATCCCTCCTACAAAAGACCCTATAAAAATTGCAAGTAAAGATCTTTTCCAGTCAAGGTTTAAAATCCATGCTAAAGCGCTTGCAGTATAAGTTCCGCTAAAAGGAGAAGGTAAAAACATTAAAACTGCTATTCCTATTGTCCCGTATCTTTCGACATAAGGTTTTCCTTTACTCCTGATTTTTTCCAAGTATTTTTTAAAAAATTTTATCCTTGAAATGAAAGTTTCATAGAAAAAGTTTAATCCAAAGAAAACCGGAAAGAACAAGCAACAGTTAACTGCTATAGAAAGTGAAAAAACCGTTATTGGGTCAAGACCTAAAGCTAAACCTAAAGGTATAGCTCCGACTTGCTCAACGGTTGGAATTAAGTTCGCAAGAATAATGTATAAAGTTTTTTCCATGTTAAAAATTTTGCTTTAAAAATTAAAAGATTTTTTTATCTTTTAACAAAATAAAATAATGATTGAAAGCTTGTTTGAAGCAATAAAATCTTTCATAATGTCTTCTGGTGATTTTGGAATCTTCTTTGGTAATTTTTTGGCTTCAAGTATTTTACCAATTCCATCTGAAGCTGTTTTGTTTGCCCAGGGTGCTTCTGGTTTAGAAATAGTTAAAGTAACGATTCTAGGAGCAATAGGCTCAACTTTAGGCTCTCTAGTTTGCTACTATCTTGGGAAATATGGAAGGAATTTTTTAGAAAAGTATGGTAAGTACTTTTTTGTTTCTTCTGATAAGCTAAAGTTTAGTGAAAAATGGTTTAAAAAGTGGGGAAACTATACTGTTTTGGTAAGCAGAGTTATACCTGTAATTCCTTTTAAAATATTTTCAATAGCTTCTGGCATTTTGAAAATGAATCTTAAAACTTACTTTGTACTAACCTTCATCGGCTCTTTTCCAAGATGCTTTCTACTTGCTTACTTCGGCTTTCTAGCTTCTTCTAACATTTATCTTTCGATTTTAGCTATTGCTATTCTTTTTGCTATTCCTACTTTAATCGATAGAATAAAAAAATAGCCCCGAGCGGATTCGAACCGCTGTCACGAGGGTTCTTCCTCATCTTTTATCAGAGCTTTGATGAGACCAAAGCCTTCTACTAAGCTTCGTATGCTTGGCCACTACACCACGGGGCTATATTAATAGAATAAGAAGAAGAGAATAAAAATTTTTCTTAAATTGTAGGAATTAATTGAATAGCTGGAACAAATTCACACCCAAAGCTATCACAAACTATAACTTTAGAAAAGCAAAGGTCTACAATAAAAAATATGAATAAAAGAATTGCAAACGTTATAAAAACTTTTAAACCCATTTCACCCTTTTTCATCTTAATTCCCTTAATCCTCTTTGTGTTATTGCATAGCAACTTTTTCCTATAACCTCAACATAAGTTACTAATCCTTTATCTATTAAAAGCTTAACTATTGTCTCAACTGTAGAAATGGGGTTTTCAACTTTATTTTCCAAAAATAAAACCAATTCTTCCTTTTTTACCAGCATTTTCCTTGCTATTTCTTCTAAAACTTCTCTTTCTATACCATCTTGAATCATTCAGACCACTAGCTCTTTTCTTAACTTCAAAACTTTTTCTTTTCCTAGGATCTTTTCAACTATCTTGAGAGCAAACTCTATAGCAGTTCCAGGAGCTTGAGATGTTATGACATTTTTATCAACGATTACTTTTCCTTCTCTTGGATGAGGAAGCTCTTTTTCCATTCCAGGATATATAGTTGCTTCTTTATCTTCTAAAATACCAGCTTTTGCAAGAATCGAAGGAGAAGCACAAATCGCAGCTATTAATTTCCCCTTCTCGTTAAATTTTTTGATTATATCAATGATCTTTTGAGTTTTTCCCAAGTTTATATATCCTGGATACCCTCCTGGCAAAACTATTCCTTCATAATCCTCTGGATTAATTTCTGCAAGTCTTTTATCAGCCATAACACTAATTCCCCTTGCACTTTTAATAACTGTTCCAACAACTCCAACAGTATCAACTTTTATTCCTACCCTTCTAAGAATATCTACGACTGCAAATGCCTCTATTTCCTCAAAACCCTCAGCCAAAGGAAGCATTATTCTCATACAATAAATTTAGGTTTCTGAAGTTAATACCTTTGCTATTTCCCTCCCAAAATCTTCTGCAGCTTCTGGACCAGAGGCAGTTATTATTTTTTCATCTCTAACTAACTTTTCTTCTGAATAACTAACTCCTGCTCTTCTGAATTCTGCTAAAACAAAGTCTGAAGGAAAGGCTGTTGCTTTTTTTCCTTTTAAAATTCCTGCTTTTGTTAAAACATAAGGAGCAACACAAATCGCAGCGATTAACTTTTTCTGTTCAAAAAACCTTCTTATAATGTCTATAACTTCTGGGTAATCTGCAAGCCTTGGACTTCCTGTTCCACCTGCTATTATTAAAGCATCATAGTTGTTTGGGTTTGCTTCTCTTACTGTAATCTCTGGCTTAACTTTCATTCCAAGCATCCCTTTTGCCTCTTCTTTTGTTATACTAGCAACAGTAACTTTTATTCCACTCTCTTCCAGGATTTTCTTTGGAATTCTTAACTCTTCATCTCTAAAATTTTGTTGGGCTATTATATAAAGTACCTTTTTCATTTTTCCACCATTATATATTTTAAAAAATAATTGATATTTATGCTAGATTTTCTTTTCTCTCAAGCTGCTAAGGAATGGATAAAACTTTTTTCTTATCCAGCAATACTTTTTCTAAGTTTCCTTGGGACCTCAACTATTTTTTTACCTTTACCAATTTATTTAGTAATATTTTTCTCAAAAGAGTTAGGATTACATCCTTTTCTTGTTGGTTTGTCTGCAGGAATTGGTTCAACCTTAGGAGAATTTACTGGTTATGGTTTAGGTTATGGAGGAAGAAAACTTATAAAGAAAAAAAGCAAATGGCTAAAAACCGCAGAGCAATGGTTCAAAAAAAATGGTTTCATCACAATTTTAATTTTTGCTTTGACTCCTCTACCAGATGATATAGTAGGGATTATAGGAGGAATAACGAAGTATGATATAAAAAAATTTTTTATTGCTTCTTTTATCGGGAAAACTTTTTTATGCTTAGCAATTTCCTACTTGGGTTATATCATTCTTCCTTTCTTAGAAGGTATAGCATGGTAAGGCTGAAGCAAGTTGTAATAGTAAGGAAGGATTTAGATATAGGAAAAGGGAAACTTGCGACTAGCGTTGCTCATGCTTGTGTTGGTTGTGTTAGAAAAAGTAGAGAAAAAGTAATTGAAGAATGGGAAAGACAAGGAGCAAAAAAAGTTGTTTTAAAAGTTAGTAGTTTAAAGGAATTGAAAAAAATTTACGAAAAAGTTAAAGATTCTGGTCTAGTCTATTTTTTGGTTAGGGATGCAGGCTTAACCCAAGTTAAACCAGGGGAAACAATTTGTTTGGGAATAGGCCCTGCAGATGAAAAAGAAATAGACAAGATAACAGGAAAGTTAAAACTTCTCTAGCTAGTATCACCAATTCTTTTTCTTCTTTAAAAGTTCTACGAAAAACCCATAAATTCCAACTATAAGCAAGAAAATCCAGTAAATAAAAATAGAAAACACCCCAACCAAATCCTTTGGCTTAAACCTTTCTTCCAAAACTTTGAAAGAAAATCCAGAAAAAGTAAAAAATAATAAAACAGAAAAATAGCCAAGAATAATTACAAGATTAAACCTGTTTAAGTCTAAAAAATTAAAAATTGCTTCTTGAAAGAAAGCAAAAAAAAGAGAAATTTTCATTTTTGAAAAATCTACAGGAGCAGAAATTATACTTGAAATAAAATCTGGAAGTCCTTCAAGTATTTTTTGGAAATTGTAAAAAAGTCTTGGACCTGTTATTATCAAGAAAGAAGGAAGAAGAACAAAAGGAAAGAATAACCAAAAAACATGTAAAGGAAAAGAAAAATACGCTAATTTTCTAGTGTTTTTGTTCGAGAAAACATCAAAATGTTTCCTCAAAATTTGTAAGCCTCCTCTAGACCATCTTACTCTTTGCTTCCACCACTTCCTAAAGTTTTCTGGAGCCAAGGTTAAAACTTCTGCCTTTTTTTCGCTTATAACTTTATAGCCTGCTTTATGAAGTTTTATCGTCATGTCGAAATCTTCCACTAAAGTATCATCATCAAAATAACCTGCTTTTATTAAAGCCTCTTTTCTGTAAGCTGTAAGAGGACCTGGAGCTATCATTATAGCATCTAAAAACCCCTGACAAACCCTTTGAAAACCTTGATGAAGATATTCCAAACCTTGAGAAAGTGTTAAGAATTTGTTTTTGTTCAAAACTTTTACTGTACCTGCTACTGCTCCAACTTCTGGGTCAACAAAATATTTAACAAGTTTTTTCAATGATTTTTTCTTTGGAAAAGAGTCTGCATCAACTGTAACGATTATATCGTATCTTGAAGCTTTTATTCCTTGGTTAAGAGCAAAAGCTTTTCCTTTATTTTTAGAATAGCTTATCAGCTTTATCTTGCCTTCTTTTTCAAAATTTTTGCAGATCTCTAAGGTTCTATCAGTAGAGCCGTCGTTTACTACTATTATCTCTTTTTCAGGATAGTTTAAAGCTAAAACTGACTCTATAACCTTACCTATGGTTGATTCTTTGTTGTAAGCAGGAATTATAATTGAAACAGGCTCTTCAAAACTTCCTTTTTTAAATTCTTTTTTTCTCATACTTAAGTAAATAGTAAGCCAAAGTAAGTTCAAGCAAATAAAAATCATTATTTCATAAGTCAAGATAAGCTCTAAGACAGGGTCTAGCATACTTATTATTTATTGGAAACAAAGAAATTTTTAACCTTTCCTTATAGCTAAAAGATATTTATGTAAGCTTTCATCAAATTTATAACCTAAAAGATAAATTCCGTATGCTCCGTTCTTTAAACCAGCTTCTATATTTTCTATCGGTTTATCAACAGTTGCAGAAACCCCTAGAATTACTTTTTTACCTTTTGCTTTTGCTATCGTTTCCTTAACATTTTTTACAACTTCTAAAGGATTATCGTCATAAGCCATTAGAAGTAAGCCATCAAAAATGTCTGCTTGAAGCTCAACGTATTGACCATCAGCTCTTGCAGGCTCTATCGTCCCCATAGTAGTCCCATACTTTTCAAACTCAGGAAACCTTGAAATAATATCGTTAACAGCATACTCTATTAGCTTTGCTCTCGCATAGTAATAGGTTTCGTCGTCTTTGCTCCAGCCTATTCTGTCAAGGATAAAAGGGGGCTTTGGAGTATACTTATAAATATCTAAACCAAAATTCTGTAGAATGTAATCTCTTATATTCTTATTATAACCTTCATCAAAAACAAAAAATCT
>JAWCMJ010000024.1:0-7305 GCA_039091285.1 Candidatus Aenigmatarchaeota archaeon | reverse complement strand
ATTAAGTTTTTGTAACCACCTATAACACATTCCCAAGTAACCTCTTCTAACTCTGTTGTAGAAGATTTTATGATAGAGCCAAATAATTCCTCTATAAATTGGAAGTTGTTGAAAAGCTGTTTCAAGTCTGTATTCTGTCCTTACTCTACCACCAATTTTAATTATTATTCTCCCTTCTTTATTCGGGTCAGAAGGTATGTTACCCTGCATTATAACCTCTATTAAAGCCTTTGAACGTGAGTCTATTCCTTTATCCACATAAACTCTTACAAAAAAACCCCTAGAATCAGAACTTATATCCCATCTAAAATCTCTTTCCCACAAATCCTTAGATTCAACTTCCAAAACCCTTCTTAAAGTCTCCCTTAAAATTCTATATGCTTTAAATGGGTCTTGCCCAGAGAACTCTATATTTATTCTTGCTTCTGGAGCCAAACAATCATCTTCAATCCTCCAAGTTAATGATACCATTAAATCAACTTGTTTTACTTAGAATGTTCAAGAAGGATTTTATTTCCTCTATGAACCTTAGCAAGTCTGCCCTACATTCTTCAAAGTATTTTTTCCTTGTCCCTTCGTATATTACTTTATGGTAAAAAACTCTAAACATTTCATAAATCAAACTTCTTTGCCATAAAGTATCCTGAGGATATTCTGTTCTTAACCTTCCTTCTATTCTTATACTTGCGGAGCCTTCGCTTCCAAACTCTTTGCTTGGTTTTGCTGTTCCACTAAGCTCAACTATTACTTGAATGAAAGAAAAAACATCCAAATCTTTTATCATGTCAAAAGTAACCCTAAACTTTTCTTCTCCTTTGCTTCTGTCCCAAAAAACATCTCTTTCTTGTAGTTCATGCGGGTCTATTTTCCATAAGCTTATGAAAATATCTTTTATCTTATGATAAATCTTTTGAGGGTTTGGTCCTTTATACTCAAGTCTTGTATATGCCATTCCTGGATAAGGACTTCCAGGAGCAGGAGATAAGCAGTCCTCATGAATAACAAGTTTTGCTCTTGCGAATATCGGCATTTTCTCACTTTATAATATTTGGGAATTTAACTAAAAGATTTTAACTCTTTTGGTAGAATTATTCTTATGGAAAAAATAATAGGAGGAATTTTGCTTTTGTTCGGAACAATATTTTTTCTAGGTGCTTTTGGAAGTTCAAAAAAGGAAGTTTTTTTAGCAGAAATTCTATTTGGCCCAGTTTTAATTTATATGGGTATAGAACTAATAAAATGATAGTATGATTAGCCAAATAGTTGGTGCAGGTTGTTTTGTTTTTGGTTTATTAATTCTAGTAGGCTTTCCTTATTTTACAAGATATCAACCAGAGCCAATGGGTAGAGCAGGAATTTTTATAGGAGTTTTATTGATGATAATCGGACTAATTTTAATGAAAGCTTAAGCGAAAAAAAATATAAAATTAAATTATGGTAAAGTATCCAGAAGGTCCTTTCCCTCCAGCAGAAATTAAACCTGGAGAAGGAATCAACGCCAAGCCTTTGGAAGCAGAAGAGCTTTTGGATTTTACTACACTTCTAGGAAAATCCACAGGAATTTATTATTCTTTAATGTTCCAACTACCAAAATGGGGTTTTGTAAGGTTTAAAATAGACGAATGGATTTTTGTATCACCAGTTTTTAGAGAATATTATGAGCTAACTTTAAGACAAAAAGATGCTTTAGAGGCTACGATAAAAGCAGGCTTAGCAAGTATAGCAACAGCTATTTCTGATTTAGAGTTAGTTACGCATGATTTGAGAAAATACAGAGAGTTTCTTGATTATTATACAAAAATTGAAAAAGGAAAAGATTTGATAAAAAAAGGAAAAAAGGAAGAAGGAGAAAAATTAGTAAAGGAGGGAGATCAATCCTTAAAATCAGTTTTTATAGATTTGGTAGATGTGCATACTGGTCCAGGAATAGCTTTAAGAGAGATTGCAGTAAGATGGCCAACTATAATTGCAGATTTTATGAAGTTAAGTGATGAAGACATAGAACCAGAAAAAATTGCAAAAAAACTTAGTGTTTCTGAAGCAGAAGGTGTGGTTCTTGCTACAAAGAACAAGCTTTACATAGAATGGAGAGATAGACTTTTTGGTGAAAATGTTAAAAGAAGGTATGAAAGTCTAAGAGGACTTGTTGAGGCAAGAAGAAAATCTGTTCAAGAGTATAAAGAAATGCTTAAACCAAGTATAGCAAGGTATAAAATGATAGCAGATGCTCTTTCCAGTCGTGGAGTAAGAGAAAGCGTTTACAGGTCATTTTTCAGACCAGATGCTCAAGCTTTATCGATAGACTTTATGAAAATATACGCTTGGAAGCCGTTTGCTGTTGAGGAAAAATACAAAATTGTAAGGACAAGTTTTGATAAAATTTCTTTAGCAAAAGCAGGTTTCAAAGAAGAAGAAATTGAGTTTATATTCGAGGAAAAGGGAAAAGCAGGCGAAAAATTCGATGGTTATGTAAGGGCTTTACCTGTTGAACCGTCCATAGACGACCTTGTAAGAAGTATGGCTAAAAAAATAGAAGAAGAGTATAACGTTAAAATTACTCCCTTAGACTTTTTAAAAGCAAGAGACATGCTTTTAGACCAGTTTGAAAAATCTACAACTGGCTTAGGCATAACGGAGGCTTGGGTTTTTTCTCCATATTTTGTTTTTCTTGAAATTCCAATCTCAAGAACTGTTTTGAGAATACCACCTACAGGCCCAGAACTCGAAAACATCACGATTGAGAATTTTACAGCTTATACTCAAACTCAAAATCTTATAATATGTCATTGTCTTGAGGTAATAGCGAGGGACAAGCAACTTGAAAATTACATAAACCAAATGCTGGGTGAAACTGGTGAAGGTTACAAGTCAGTAAAAGAATTGATAGCAGAAGAGTATCCAGAAATATACGTAGAAAAGAAAGAAAAAAAGAAATCAAAGTTTACTCTTTCTGCAAGCGATAAAGCCTATATTCAAAGAAAAAAATTTTTAGAGAAGATTAATAAGATTAAAAAAGGAATAGAGAATTTTTTTAAAAGCTTGGGTTTTAGTATGATGCTTTTCAAAACTTATGGACCTTACGAGTTCGTTCCTTATGATAGGTTAAATAAGTTTTTTCAACCCTATACAGGAAGGCATTTTATGCTAGTGGTAAACTTTCTTAAAACAAAGTTCGAGGTTCCTGGAGTAGAAGTTTACTGGTGATTTTTTTGGAACAGTTTAAAGTTGGAGTAACAACAGGCTTACATGCAATAGCAGCTGCTCCTGAGTTGGCCAATGCTGTTAGAAAATTGGGTTATGCCCTAACAAGAGGAGCTAACGTTATTGAAATTGCTGGTGATGTACCTCATGAGATAGACTACAGCATGGGAAAAGAATTGCGTTATATAGCAGAAAAACAAAACATTGAGTTAACTTTTCATGGTAGCTTAACAGTTCCTATGGAAATAGGTGATGCTGAGCATTGGAGAGAAGCTGATGACCATTTGAGAAAATCAACGATTTCTGCAATATTTGGTGGTTGTAAGTATATAGATTTCCATTCTTGCCTCTATCCTTGGGTGGAACTTTTAACTTACGCAGAAGTTAAAACTATTGTAATAATGGTTGATGAAATTGGAAGGCATATACTACAAAAATTAAAAGAGTGCGAACTTTTAAGAAAATGGTTTTGTAGAGTTAGCAGGTTTCCGTTACAGTATGATACAGAAATTCTTGGACCTCAAAAAGTCTCTCAGATTAGGTCTTTCGTTGATGAAGAATGGAGACAAGGAAAGATTAAATTGGAAGAGACAAGCCAAGTTTTAGAAAAAAGAATAAGAGAAGCTATGGAGGAGCATTTGGCAAAAGGAGAAAAATGGTTTATAGAAGAAGTTGGGAATTTGAACGTCATTTATAAAATAATGGCTCATTTCCTTTATTACACTCAAGACCCGATTTGGAAAGAAATGGGGAAGCTTTACGAGGACGTTTTGAAAAGGTTAGAAGAGAAGCTTCCTTCCGAAATTAAATCAAGAGCTTTTTCTCCTGTTAGTGAAGATATAGAAAAAACTAAAGACTATTTAGACGAGATGTTCGAAATAGCAAAAAGAGCTTCTGGTCCAGATGAAAGAAAGTTTAAAGAGTTTTATTATGCTTGTGTTGGGGCAAAATACCTTTGCGGTCATTTGAAAAAGTTAATCGAATTCATAATAGATGAATTACCAAAGCAAATAGAAGAAAAAATCAAGGCTTTATCACCAGAAAAAATTAAAGAAGAAGAAAAAAATTTTGAAAGAATAATAAAAGAGTTTAAGATTGCTATAGAAAATCCGGACGCAAGAGCACCAAGCTACGCAGGTTTATACCCACTTTGGCATCCGAAGCAAATTTATGTTGCAATAAAAATTTTAAGAGAAGAGCTAGAAAAAGATACAAAGACAAAAGAATGGGCAAACAAAGTCTTTATTTTAATAGATAGCGAGCATCTTTCAACCCAGGGTGCTGACCCACTCTTTGAGTATTCAGAATTAGTAAAGCTTATTCCAGACATAGGAAAATACATTTTAACTTTACACGTTACAAAACCTTCTCCTCTTCATCATCACATAGAAGTTGAGCTTGGGGATATAGAAGTTTATAAACTTCTTTGGACTTTGAGAAAAGCCGGCTTAGGAAAATACCATACAGTTTACTTAATATACGAAAGGGGTGGAGGAGAAGACCCCTTTAAAAGAAGTGTGACTGCTATAAGAATTATGGCCGAGTTTTTACAAAAAGATGTTCCTCCTGAGCAACTTATAAATAACCCAGAGTTTTTTGGTGTAGCTACTCAAGAAATAGCTTCTCCAGAAAGACAAAGAGTTATTATAATGGAGCATGCTTTTGATCCGTTAAAAGGTTTAATTGTTGCTCCAGAAGAAGAGTATACTTTTCTTGGTGGGGCTGCTATACAGAAACCTGGGATTGGCCCAGAAAAGTGGAAAAAAGAGGAATTAAAATAGTTACTAAAAAGTAGTAAATATTTAAATACAAAAAATAATATTTAAGCATAGTCAAGTAATAAATGTGAGTCTATGATAGAAAAATTAGAAGATGAACTAGAAGAGACAGAATTAGTTAAAAAAGAGAAAGAAGAAATTAAGACTCCTAGGGAAATTTATTCTAAAGTTGTTGCTTTTACTAATGAAGCAAGAAAGCAGTATGGAGATATAATAAAATCAGTTTTGATATTTGGCTCTGCTGCAAAAGGAACTATGGTAAAAGGAAGTGATGCAGACGTTTGGGTAATTCTTGACGATACAGCAACAAAAAGCTCAGAAGATTTGGAAAAGGTTACTACTCATTTGTACCTTATAGCTCATCAGCTTAAAGATTTGCACGTTCAAACAACTTCCTTAACAGAGTTCTGGACTTGGGTGAAAATGGGCTCTCCAGAACTTGTTAATTTTTTAAGGTATGGGTTAATAATCCACGATACTGGTTTTATCAAGCCTGTACAAAGAATGCTTCAGATGGGTTTGATTCCACCGAGTGAAGAGACTATTGGGTTAAAAGCAAAAGCAAGCGAAGCAAGATTCAGAAAAATTAAGGTTGATATGAAGTCTATGATCTTTGAGTTAAGATATTCTGCTACGGATGTTTGTCAAGCTGTCATTATGTATTATTATAAAGCTCAACCAGACCAAAAAGCTATACCAGAATTTTTGGAAAAGTTAGTAAAAGAGAAAAAGCTTGAAAGAGAGTACATAGAAAAGTTTAAAGAACTTGACAAACTTTGGAAAGATATAGACCATAAAGTTATAAAAGAAGTAACAACAGAGCATTTACAAAAGGCTTTAAAGTTGACAAAAGAAATAATAGACAGGTTTAAAGGCTTATTACCAAAAGAAATAATTGGTGAAGAAATTCCTGAAGAGGAGTAGTATGAAAGAAAAGAAGAAAAAGGAGGAAACAAAGGAAGAAAGATTGAAAAAAGTGGAAGAATTTTCTAAAAAAGTTTTAGAAAAGTATGGAAAATACGTGAAATGCATAGTTATGATGGGAAGTGTTGCAAGAGAAGAGTTTAAACCAAAGAGTGATATAGATGTTTTTGTTGTTTTGGACGATGCTTCTTTTCAATTGACTCCTGAACAACAAGAAAAAATCGATGAGGATTTGGAAAAGATAGCAGAAAAAATTTCTGAAAGAATTTCTGTTCAACCTAGCTATACTTTAACAGAGTTTTGGGATTATGCAAGGGTTTGTCATCCAATAATATATAATTTTATAAAAGAAGGGATTCCTCTTTACGATACTGGTTTTTTTATTCCTGTAAAAAAACTTTTAGAAATGGGAAGAATCCCTGCTACCAGAGAAGCGATTGAAAATTACATGGAAGGAGCGCCAAAAAAGATAATGAGAGCAAAGACTGTTAAGCTACTAATGCTTGCTGAGGATTGCTACTATGCTATTCTCAACACAGCCCAGGCAGTTTTAATGTTTATGGGGTTGGCTCCTCCTGTTCCAAGCAAAGCTTATGATGACGTTAAGAAATTTTTAGTAGAGCCAGGAATTTTGGAACCAGAATATGCTGAATGGCTTAAAGAAATTATAGAAATAAGAAAAAAGATTGAACATAAGGAAATTACAGACGTAAACGGAGCTTTTGTTGATGAATGGATAAGCAAAACTGAGAAGTTTGTCGAAAAAATGTTTAGCTTACTTAACGCTTTAGAATTAAGGAAAAAAGAAAAAATTTTAGAAAGAACTCATGAAGTTATGCATAAAGCAGCAATAACTGCGTTGAAAACTTTGAATAAAATGCCTGAAAAAGAAGAAGAAGTTGGTATAGTATTTAAAAAGGAGTTTATCGATACAAAACTTATCGAACCTTACTATGCTGATATCTGGCAAAAAATTGAAAACATGAAAAAGCTTGCCGACGAAAAGAAAATTGTGGAGATACCCGATAAAGAAGTTTATGAGATGAGAGAGTACGTTAGAAAGTTGATTAGAGAGTTAGCAAAAGTTTTGAAAGAAAAAGAAGTTAAAGAAGAAAAATAATTTAATTAGTTTTTGGGCTTTAAGCCAAAAAAATAGAAGTAAAAGAGTAGGAAGTGAAAAAATTTTAGAGGCTTTAACTAATTATTTTTGTAATAGTTCCTATACCCTTTGTTTTTCCTTCTCTAAAGACAAAAGTACCACCCTCTTGAAGGAAATGGGGGGAGTATCTGAAAGTAAACTTGACTCTACCTGACTCCCCAGATTTCAAGTACTCTTTGTTTATACACTCTATCCTTGCAACTTCGGAAGCAGTATCACAATGGACAACTGGTTCATATCCGG
>JAWCMJ010000023.1:6299-7306 GCA_039091285.1 Candidatus Aenigmatarchaeota archaeon | reverse complement strand
TTTAAGTAGAAATAAATTTAATTGTTTGGTTTTTAATTTTTGTATTAAAAACAATTATAACATTTTAAAAATGCTGGGACCGGGATTTGAACCCGGGACTTCGGCGTTTCATCTTTCATCATTTTTTCAAAGCTCATAAAGCTTATGAGCGCCGCGTTCTAACCGCTGAACTATCCCAGCTTCTAATTAATTATTTCTTTATATTTCTTATCAAGTTAATTTTATACCTTTGTTTTTCTAAATTTAATAAAATTGGGGTAATAACATGAAGCTAATAATTTTTGGTCCTCCAGGCTCAGGAAAAGGAACTTATGCCTCAATTCTTGAAACTAGGTTAGGAATACCAAAGATAAATACTGGTGATATCCTAAGAGAAATTGCAAAATCTGGAACAGAATTGGGTAAAAAAATTGCTGAATATCAAAGTAAGGGCGAACTAGTTCCGGACGATATTGTAATAGAGATTGTTAAAGAAAGACTTTCAAAGCAAGATTGCTCAAAAGGTTATATTTTAGACGGTTATCCAAGGACAATCATTCAAGCAGAGGCTTTGGAGAGAATTTCAACGCCTGACTTAATAATAAACCTAATAGTTCCACAAAGTGTTATTATAGCAAGACTATCTGGAAGGTTAATTTGTCTTAACTGTAATGCAATTTATCACAAAATTTTTCTCAAACCAAAAAACGATGAAGTGTGTGATAAATGTGGAAGCAAGCTAATTCAAAGAGAAGACGATAAACCAAAAGTGATCAAAGAAAGATTTAAGGTTTATCAAAAACAGTCAAAACCCTTAATAAGCTATTACAAGAAGAAAAAGCCCTTCGGAAATGTTAAATGCAGTAAGGTTGATATTCCTCCTGAAGTTGTTGTCGAAAGAATTCTAAAGAAAATAAAAGATTTAGGATTTAAAGTTTAAGCCTCTCCTTTAAGCAAGAGACAATTATAGGTAATGCTATTGTTGAGTCACAATAAACAGTACAAATTTTTGAATTTTCATCAACTTT
>JAWCMJ010000023.1:0-6289 GCA_039091285.1 Candidatus Aenigmatarchaeota archaeon | reverse complement strand
CCTGATAAGCCACCATACTCAGGAATTTCTGTTGTTACTTGAATGACATACTTATGAGGCTTATTAGCTAGCAACACTGATTGAAGTATAAAATTCTTTGGCAAACCACCACCAAGAATTATTGCTCCACTATTTTCCCCTTCTTTTTTTAAGTCAAAGTTCAAGTTTATTAAAAAGTCCAAATCTTTCATCTCATTAATTTTTAAGTTATGGTCTTGAGAATACATCCAAACTTGAATTCCCAGAATAGAATCAACAATTCCTGGAACTATAATTTTTACTTTATTTTCAAAGGCTGTTCTTAGGATTGAATCTCTTTTTTTTATTCTTTTCCCAATTTCTTCAAGTAATTCAAAAGTAGCGTATTCACCTTCCTTTATTTTACTTAAAATTTCCTGAAGCTTCTTTTCAACTATCGCCATTGTTGTTGAACTTGAGTAAACATCATAAATTCTATCCAAGCCCTTTTTCCTTAACTCTAAGTCATTCACTTTTTCTGGTTCGCATTGATAATATTTTTCCCCAAAACAGTTTGCAAGTTCATGGGTAATGTTAGCTCCAGTCGAGACTACTATATCAACCCACTTATTTTTTATCATTTCAACTATGCATTTACTCATCCCAGCAGGAACCAAAGCCCCAGCTAAACCCAAAAATTTAACACAACTCTTATCTTTTATCATTTCTTCTATAATTTCAACAGCCTCTCCAAGCATCCTTGCGTTAAAAGCAGTTCTTCTCATTTTTTTAACTAACTCATCCACACTTTGCTTTTTTGGTTCAAGGTCTTTCACTTCCATTTTCTCAACAATTTATTTTTAAGATTATTAAAACTTCTTCTTATTTCCTATTTAAACCTGTCAAACTTTTTCTATTATTTTCTTATGTACTTATTGAAATCATAGACTAAAACTGGGAATAACTCTTGAATTAAACCAGGCAGGCACACGGGCTTTTCAGACTCAGAATATCCGATTAAAGTGTTTCCATGAACTCTACACATTCCTACTCCAGGTTCAAATTCTCTAAGGGTTTTGAACAAAGAAGTAATGTCATCTTTTTGTGATTGCGCATCGTTATACTCAATAAGTATTATTCTTCTTGCACCAGTAGACATTCTACTTGTAAAAATTCCTGATTTTGTAACTATAACAGGAATTTTCACGTACATTATAGCTTTTTGCTGTTCGATTCCGGCTCCTGTTGAAGGGTATATGTTTGTAAATTCAAAGAATCTTGATTTAACAAGTTGAAATGTGTCTGCGTCATAAACTTTTTGAGGATAATCCTCAATTTTTAACCAAGGGTTCATCCCAGCATCTTTAGGGTCATATATTTCTAAACCCGCTTTATTTATGCAATGTTTAATCTTTTCATGTTCCTCCTCTATGAATTTTCTTTTTTCTGGTGGAGCTCCGGTTAAGGGTACAGCACAATAAATACCGTTTTTATTCTCTTCAATCATTCCCAACCCATCTAACTCAAGTAATCTTTCAGTATACTCTAATCTATCTTCAGGATGAAGAAGTACCTTTTCTACTTCACACTTCATAAAAGCACTTAATTGGTTTAAAGATTTAAATTTTTATGTTGAATTTGGCTAGAAAACATTAAGTAGTGAAATAAAGTTTGTAAAGATATATTTAGGAAAGTTGTAAATATCTCATATATGTTAGAGGAAGAAGCTATAAAAATTTTAAGTTTTTTGAATATTGAAAGAATAGAAGAAAGTCTTGAGACTCCACCCCAACCCGAGTTTGGAGATTTAGCCTCTACGATTTCTTTTCAGCTAGCAAAAAAAGAAAAAAGAAACCCAAAAGAAATTGCTGAAGAGTTAGTTAAAAAAATAAAAATTCCAGAAAAGAGTTTGGTGAAAAAAGTAGAAGCTAAAGAAGGTTACATAAACTTTTTCTTTGACTGGGAGAAAATTTCAGAAAAAGTTTTGAAAGAAATCCAAAAAGGAATTGAGTTTGATTTTGGGAAAGGGAAGGGGGTAATGGTTGAGTATTCTCAACCAAACCCTGTTCATCCAATGCATGTTGGCCATGCAAGGTCAACTTTTCTTGGTGATACTTTAGCTAACATACTAGAATTTTTAGGGTATAAAGTTATAAGAGCAAACTACATGAACAATGTTGGCTTACAAGTGGCAAAACTAGTTACTGCCTATTTGCTATGGGGAGAAGGAAAAAAACCAGAAGGTAAGCCAGATTTATGGCTCTGGGGGTTTTATGTTAAGTTTCATGAAGAAGCTAGTAAAAACCATGAGTTAGAAGAAAAGGCAAGAGAAATTTTAAGAAAATATGAAATAGAAAAGGATAAAGAAACAATAAAAATTTGGAATAGAATTGTTGAGTGGTGTGTAAGAGGTTTTGAAGAAACTTATAAAAAGCTTGGAATTAAGTTTGATGTTTATTTCTACGAGAGTGATGCAAGAGAATTAGGTAAAAAACTTGTTGAGGATGCGGTCAAAAAAGGAATAGCATCAAAATCTCCTGATGGAGCAATATTTGCCGATTTAGAAAAGTATGGTTTGCCAAAAGTTGTTATTTTAAGGTCTGATGGAACAGGCTTGTACATAACCAGTGACTTAGGTTTGACAAAACAGAAGTTCGAAAGATATAAAATTGAAAAGGCTTTTTGGGTTGTTTCTTCTGAGCAAAACTTATATTTCAAACAACTTTTCAAAATTTTAGAGTTGCTTTCTTTTAGTTGGGCAAAAAACTGTTATCATTTCTCTTTCGAACTTGTTAGGCTACAAGAGGGGAGGATGTCATCAAGAGAAGGAAAGGCTGTAATGCTGGATGAAGTTATAAAAAAACTTACTGAAATGGCTTTTCAAGAAGTTGAAAGAAGAAACCCTAAGTTGAGCGAAAAAGAAAAACTTAAGCTTGCTGAAATAATTGGAATAGGAGCTTTAAAGTATGCAATAGTTAAAGTTGAACCAAACAACACAATAGTTTTTGACTGGAAAAGGATGCTAAGCTTACACGGGGATACAGGCCCTTATTTGCAGTATGCCCATACGAGATGCGACGGGATTTTAAAAAAGGCAAATAAATGGAAACCAACTTATAAAACAGAAAAGCTTACAAAAGAGGAGAAAGAGTTGATTAAATTACTTTTAAAATTTCAAAAAGTTCTTCAAGATTCTTCTGAAAACCTAAGGCCAAATTATGTTTGCAATTATGCTTTTGATTTAGCTACAGCCTTTGATAAATTTTATGAAGTTTGTCCTGTTTTGAAAGCAGATAAGAAGTTAAGAAATTTTAGGCTGACTTTGGTTGATTCTACAAAAAAGCTTTTAAAGAAGTGCTTGGATTTAATTGGTATGGAAGCCCCTGAAAAAATGTAACTATGCTATGTATCTTATGTCTTTTCCTTCTGGAACTTTTTTCTTTTGCTCATCCAGGACCTTTTGAAGAGAGATTGCTAGATGTTCTAGAGTAGGAAAAGAAAGATAAAGTTTTACTACCCTTTCCTTTCCATGAGGAGAAAGGCACAAGAAAGTCAGGTTGAACATTTCTTTTTTCTTTTCTATCGAAAAATTTTTTATAATCATAAGCTTATTTTGTTTTTAAGTTTAAATTATGTTTTCTATAACCTCTGAGTGTGGTTTGACCCATTTGTTACACCCAATGATTCTTCCAGGATAAATAGAAACGTTTATTCCTGTTTTTGCTCTGTCTCCAATTACTGCACCAAATTTTTTTAGGCCTGTGGAAACTTTTTGATTTTTTACTATAGCCAAAATTTCTTTTTCATCAAACCTAAGGTTTGCTATTTTTGTTCCTGCTCCTAGGTTACAATTTTCACCGATTATGCTGTCTCCTACATAGTTTAAGTGAGGAACTTTTGAAAAATCACCTACTATGCTTCTTTTAACAACAGAAAACTCTCCTATCGTACAATAGTTTCCAATAACAGAGGCTTCTATCACACAATTTTTTATCGTGCAATTATTTCCAATAACTGCAGGCTTTCTTATTATAGCACTTGGCCAGACTTCTGTGTTGTCACCAATAACTATATCGTTAATTTTGTTGAGTGCAAAGAGGTTTGCTTTGAGCAAATCCCAAGGAAAAGTAATGTCTTGCCAGTAACCTTCAAGGTTATAAGTTTTAAATTCAAAATTTCTAGCCATAAGGTTTATCGAATCTGTTAACTCATACTCTTTTCTTGAATCGTTTTCTCTAGTTTTTTCTATAAAATCAAAAATTTTTTCATCAAAAAGATAGATTCCAGAGTTTATCATTCCTTTCCCCCCCAAGCTTTTTTCTTCTATTCTTATTAGCTTGTTTCCTTTTTTCAAAATTCTTCCGTACAAACCAGTATTGCTTGAAAAAATTGTACCTATTGTATTTTTCTTGAACTTCAAAAAATTTTTTAAATTGTCTTCAAAGTAAACGTCACTGTTTAAGGCGATAAAATTTCCGTCAATAAAATTTCTTGCTTGGTACAAAGCATTAGCAGTTCCTACCAACTTTTTTTGCCTGAAATACTTAAAATTCTTCCCAAAATATTCCTTAATTTTTTCTTTTTTATGACCTATAACAACCCCTATTTCTTCAATCCCCAAATTCTTTAATTTTTCAAGGGTATAATAAAGCAAAGGTCTGTTCAAAACGTTAAGCATGCATTTTGGCTTATTTTCTGTTAATGGAAAGGTTCTTGTACCTCTCCCTGCTGCTAGAATTACAGCTTTCATTTTACTACCACACTTTTAATCATATTGACTATTTTATTTTTAATCTTTAAGCCCATTGGTGTAATTAAATATTAATTTTATGTAACTACTTAACACAAACTGCTTTGGCCAAGTTTCTAGGCTTATCAGGATCGTAACCCCTTAAAACTGCCAACTGATAAGCTAGAATCTGAATAGGAATGATTTGACATATCGGGTTTGTTTCTCCAACCTCAGGAACTTTTATCCAAAAGTCAAAAACCTCGTTTCTTTTTGAGGAAATTCCGATTATGTAACCTCCTCTTGCTTTAATTTCATAAGCGTTAGAAATAATTTCCTTTTCATTTTCTTCTGAAACAAAAACTATGCAAGGAGTACCGTTTTCTATCAAAGCTATTGTTCCATGCTTAAGCTCACCACCAGCAAAAGCTTCTGCATGGATGTAAGAGACTTCCTTTATTTTTAAAGCAGCTTCCAAAGCAGTAGGATATTGTAATCCTCTTCCGATTAAGAATAAATGCTCTTTATCCTTCAATCTTTCAGCAATTATTTTTAAATGTTCTCTCATACTTTCAGACGTTAGATTATAAATCAAATTCCACAAATACTTTAGTTTGTTTCTTCCTTCTTCGTACTTTCCAGCTAAAGCATAAGCTAAAAGTGTTAGAATTGCTAGTTGAGAAGTGTAAGTTTTTGTTGAAAGTACACAAATTTCTGGTCCAGCATTCATAAGTAAAGCTTGGTCAGAATTTCTATGCAAAGAAGATCCAACAACGTTAACTATCGAAATTACTTTACTTCTTTTTTTCTTTGCTGTTTTAATCGCCTCTAAAACATCTACTGTCTCTCCACTTTGTGAAACTGCTATAACAAGAGTTTTTTCTGTTAAAAAGCCTTCATAGTTCAAGAATTCCGAAGCTAAAACAGCATCCACATACCTTTTTGCGATTTTTGAAAAAAGGTAGCTTGCTGTTAGACATGCATAATAAGAAGTCCCACAACCTATTAGAAATACCCTATCTGCTTCCTTAATTTTTCTAGAAATTCTCCTCAAAATTTTTTCATCCTGATTTATACTCCTTTGAATAGTTTCAACTTGTTCAAAAATTTCTTTGAGCATGTAGTGCTCGAAATTCCCCTTTTTAACTTGCTCTAATTTCCATTCAACGCTTTTTACTTCTCTTTTTACTTCTCTTTCTTCATCAATGTTATAAAATTTCATTTCTTCACTCAAAACAACAAAATCCTTGTCATGCAAGTAAATAACATTTTGGGTAAACTCAAGAAATGCTGGAATGTCGCTGGAAGCAAAGTATTCCCCATTTCCTACACCTATAACTAAAGGTGAGCCATTTCTTGCTGCTATAATCTTCTTTTCATCTTCATGAATAGCAAGAATAGCATAATTTCCTTCAATATTTTTGAAAGCATCTTTGCATGCTTCTTCAAAATTTTTACCTTTTCTCATTTCATACTCTATAAGGTTTGGGATAACCTCAGTATCGGTCTCACTATAAAAAACAAACCCTTCCTTCTTAAGAAAGTCTTTAAATTCTTGGTAGTTTTCTATTATTCCATTATGAACTACAGCAATTTTTTTGT
>JAWCMJ010000022.1:0-7839 GCA_039091285.1 Candidatus Aenigmatarchaeota archaeon | reverse complement strand
GTGTAAAATAATGGAGGTCGTTTACAGTGCACTTCTGCTTCATTCAGCTAAGCTTCCGATAACAGAAGATAATATAAAAAAGATATTGCAAGCTGCTGGTCTAACCCCAGATGAAAACAAAATAAAAGCCTTGATAGTAAGTTTAGAAGGGGTTAATATAGATGAAGTACTTAAACAAGCTCCTTTAGCAGTAACAGCTCCTACGCAAGAGACAAAAAAAGAAGAAGAGAAAAAGGAAGAGAAAGCTGAAGAAGCAGTTGCGGGATTAAGCTCTCTTTTCGGATAAGTGAAAGAATGGAAAAATTAATCGAATTAGCTGAAAAAATAAAAAATGAAGAGTTAAAAAAGAAAGTTATAGACTTTATTAAAAACCCCAAGCTAAGTAACAAAGACTTTAAAAAATATCCAAGATTAAACATAGAAGAGGCTAGGTGTATTTTTACTGCTAGTTCTGGACAAGGAAAAATTACTGTGGAAAGAGATGTGCTTAACCATTCTATTGCGTTAGCAGAGCTTTGTTTGAAAGCTGCTGAAGTTGTTGAAAAAAACTATGGGATAGAGATAAATAAAGACAACCTTTTAGCTGCAGCTATCCTTCATGATTTAATGAAAATTTTTGAGTACAAAAAAACAGAGAAAGGCTTAGAACATACGGGAATTTTATTGGATCATAGTATGTTAGCAGTTGCTGAACTTTATCATCAAGGGTTTCCAGAAGAAGTAATTCACATAATAGCTTCTCATTTTGGTGAATCAGGACCAACTCCACCAAGAAATTTTGAAGCATTAATATTCCATTATTGTGATACATTACTTTCGCTTGTAGAATTCCACATACAGGCAGCTTCACAACCAACTCAGCCTTTACAACTAATTTTGTTAGACGAAGAAACTATAAAGAAATTAACTGAAGAAAAAAAAGAATAATATGGAAGAGTTGTTCAAAAAAGGGATCTCTTTTATTCAAACGATTAATCATAAAGATAAAATTCTCTTGATTTATCATAAAGATCTAGATGGATTAACTTCTGCTTTAATTTTTTTAAAGTATGCAAAAAGAAATGGAATTAAAATTCTTAAAAGAGTTCCCTCTTCTAACGAAGAAATAGATGAGATAATAAAAAAAATCAAAAGTTTTGATAAAATTTTGATATTTGATATAGACATTTCTTATATGAAAAAAAAGTTGGTTAAGGTGAATAAGGAAATGTTAATTATCGATCATCATCCTCCACGTGCCAACTTAAACACAAAAAAAATTGTTTACATAAACCCAAGACTTTTAAACCCAAAAATTTATCAACCAACATCTTACATAACCTATAAGCTAGTTTCAAAAATTTCAAACGTTAAAGATGAAGAGTGGTTGGCTGTTTTAGGAACAATAAGTGATTATGGGATTGAAGATTGTGAAGATTTGATAAGAAATTGGACAAAAATAAAGAAAAAAGAGGAAATACAAAAAACAAAAATTTGGAAACAAGTAGAAGAATTAATTGGAATAATAAGTGAATTTGGGTTTTCCAAAACTTTAAATTTGCTAGAAAAAGTCAAATCTTTTGACGATTTTAAGAAGAAGAAGGTTGTAAAAAAAGCCTTGAAAGATTATAAGAAAAAGAAAAAAATATATGAAAAAATTTTTTGGAAAAACATTAGGAAGTTTAAAAGTTCAAACCTCTTAATTTCAGAAATGGAAACAAAGCATAGAGAAATAACTTCCCTTATTTCAACAAAAATGAGCATAAAATTCCCAGAAAATGTTATTGTTATTTTTAGGAAAAGTGGGGAAAAATACGCTGTTAACGTAAGGTATAATGGAAGTAAAGAAATAGACCTTGGAAAAATAATGGAAAAATGTGCAAAAGGTTTGAATGGTGGAGGTGGTCATCAATCCGCAGCAGGAGCTACGATAAAAGCTAAAAATAAAGAAATTTTTGAAAAAAGATTAATAGAAGAAGTAAAAAAATTCTTCAAAGTTAACCCATAATTTTTATTTCATATGTTTTCATCAAAAGCAAAATAACTGAAGTTTTCCCTTCTAAAAGTAAAGGAGTCGAATACCTGATGTCACGAGTTAGACTCTGCATAAGTTAGAATTTATTAAAATTTACTCTGTTTTTATTTAAAAAGTAAAATAAGACTTATTTTTTTAAAATAAATCTTATTTTACCTTATTTTTTTAAATCATCGGAAGTGAGGTTCCAAAAATGAGGTAAATAACAAAACCTTATTTTAAAAAGTGAGTAAAATGAGATGCTTGCTTTGTAATTCAAGAAGAATTTTAAGCTTGTAGAAGAAGTTTCCTTGAAAATACCTTGTTTAGAGTTAAAAACCAAACAAACTTGCTTCAATTCCACTCTGACGCATACTTTAAAAATTTTATTCCAAAGGCAATAGAATGGAAGTAGTAAAAAAAGTTGAGATTGAGCTAGTTAAAGACAGAAAAATCCTTAAATGGAGAGTTAACTGGATATCTAACGATAAAATAGGAGGTTTTCTTAAACCAGTCTCAAGACTTCCTTAAAATAACAAAAAGATGGAACTTTTCGTAAGGTTCCAACTCAACTTTATCCAAGATTTCAAAATGTCTCCCTAATTCTTGTAAACATTTCTTGTAAACTTCTCTTGCTGGTATAGTCGAGCTTATGCTTTGAGATTTTATTGCTATTTCTGCGATTCCATTTTGTTTTAAAAATTTCTCTGAGTTTTTTACGAGGATTTTAATTTGGTCTGGATCGGCAACATCCTCGTAAATCACATCTACTTTTTCAATTATTAAACTTTCATAAGTCTCTATAACTCTTGCATCTGCAAGGATTGGCACTATGTTTTTTCTTATCTCCGCTAGTCTTACCAAGTCTCTTAAAGGTCTCTCAGAAATTTCTATAGCATAAATTATTCCCTCACTCTCTATTATATCACTTATGTGGCTTATTGTTGTTCCAGAACCAGCACCCAAGTAAAGTACCTTACTTCCTTTTTTGAAAGGAGAATACTTTATTCCTTTTTTTATCGCAGCACACAATTTCGAACGAAACGGCACCCATTCTCTGTATTCAACATTATCAACCTTTATTAATTGTTCACCGTACACGTTCTTGCCTGGTATAAGGTTTTTTGTAAATATCTTATCACCAATTTTGTAAGTACCTTCAAATTTATAAGGCTTAATACTCATAAATTTCTCCTACAAAAAATTTACGCTCTCTTTTCATATGCTTTATAATCCTTTTTTAACACTTCTTTTAATTTTTCTTCCAACTCCTTTTTTAATTTTTGTGATCTATCTTCCTTTGAGTAAAAATCAACTTTAGCAGCAATACTCAATTTAGATGCAATCAATCTAGCTACCTTACCCTTATTTTCTTTGGATGCCTTTTGAACAAATGGATGCATAAAAAGAATTCCATACTTTGGAGACTTTCCTTTTCCGTGCAAATATCTAAATAAACTCTTCTCGCTTCCTAATAATTGTATAGTCGAAGAAGGCATCTTTGCAAGTTTTTCAAGACTTCCTGCTTTAGAAATAAACTTTGCAGCCAGCATAGGAGTCGCTAATTCAGAAAAATTTGGTGCAATCTCTCTTAAAAGTTTTTCAAGATATTTTACCAATTTTTCTCTTGTTTCGTAAAGTTTAAGAACAGACTCAGCAAAACTTTGGACTGCTTCCACATCTCCTGAAGAAAACTCCATTCCCATACTTTTTTCTTTAAACCCAATCAAATCTTTCTCGTTTATTCTTTCTCTTAAACCAAAATCCTTTATTATTTTCAAGTACCTTTCATGACTGCTAACTATTCCGTCCATCTCAGGAAAATGTAAAGAGTACCATTCTCTTATTCTTTCTATAAAAACGTTTATCGTTTTGTCTATTTCTTCTATAGCTCCGTTTACTTGAATCACAATTTTATCCTTGTTTAAAGCCTTCCTTATTTTTATTTTTGCAAGCTCTACGCTAACTTTTGACAACAGTTGATTGAATTCCACTTGGTTTTTTACAAAACCTTTTTCTATGGCTATTTTTCTCAAATTCCTCCTTATAAAATTTTCGGCCGGGTTACCCGGTTCTACGTGCCTAACTTCAGTTTTTCTAACAGAAAAAATAAATTCTTTATAACCCATTCTCCAAAGCTCTTTTTGAATTCTTTTCTCTTCCTCTATTATTTCTGTCTCAGAATTAGCCAATTTTTCTGCAATTTTCTCAAAATCTTTCGGAAAAGGAACAAAAGAAATAACTCTATTTTTATCGTCCAAACCAAAGGTTCCGATAAAAGTTGTAACTATGTAAGCCTTCATACTTTTTTATTATAATATTACTTTAATAAGCTTACAAAACAATAAAAAATCGATGGAAGTTCAAACAACCCCACTTGGGTTATTAATAATTTTGATTGGGATTTTTCTAGTTATTTTTGGTGGTATTTTGTTGTTGTTACAAACAAAAGTTGAAGGGGGGGTTATAATTTGGATTGGACCATTCCCTCTAGCTTTAACTACTTCAAAAGAAGTATTCTATTTCCTTTTAATAGTTTCTTTAATCTTTATATTTACTTTAACTCTATTCTATTTTATTAGGGGATAGGATGTTTTGGCTAATAGGAATAGTTATATTAGTTGCAATAGTTGGGATTTGCATCTACTACATAAACAAGATAATCGTCCTTTCGAACAGAATAGATAATGCTTGGAGCCAAATAGACGTTCAACTTAAGAAAAGGGCTGATTTAGTACCGAACTTAGTTGAAACAGTAAAAGGCTATATGAGACATGAGAAGGAAGCTATAAAAATGGTCACAGAAGCAAGAGAAAGAATGCTCGGAGCAACTAACATAAAAGAAAGGGTAAAGGCAGAAAGTGAGCTCACAAAAGCATTAAAAACAATATTTGCTATAGCTGAGAACTATCCGAAACTTAGAGCAAGTGAGAATTTTAAGCTTTTACAAGAACAGCTTGAAGGAATCGAAAACAAAGTGGCTTATGCAAGACAGTTTTACAACGATTCTGTTTTAAGGTTCAACAACACTATTTCTACAATACCAGGTGTTTGGTTTGCTAAGATTGTAGGGAAAGACAAAACAAGGGAATACTTTGAAATAGAAGAAGCAGAAAGGAAACCAGTTAAAGTTGAATTCTAATGGAAAAAATTAGTTTTTATGACCAGATAGCAAAGAATAAAAGGAATTCGCTCATTTTAGCTTTAGTTGTTTTTCTTTTTCTTATTCTGTTGATTTATGTAATAGCCGAAATTTTTGCTCCAGAACTTTCTTTATTATTTCTTTTATTCGCAACGTTTTTTGTTTTCCTTTATACTTACGGAACTTATAAATATGGAGATAAAATTGTTCTTAGTGCAATAAACGCAAAGCCGATTGGAGAAGATGATAAAAATTATTTACATTTAATAAACACCGTTGAAGGTTTAAGTATTGCAGCTGGCATACCAAAACCAAAAATTTATGTCATAGAAAGTGAGGAGATAAACGCTTTTGCTACTGGAAGAAACCCAGAAAATGCTTCTATAGCAGTAACTACTGGCTTGATTAAAAATTTAAAAAGAGATGAGATAGAAGGAGTAATAGGGCATGAGATTTCTCATATAAAAAATTATGACATAAGGTTTATGACAATAGTTGCTGTAATGGTTGGTTTAGTAGCTATTTTAAGTCATATGTTGTTAAGGTCTCTTGGTTATGCTCTATACAGTAGAGATAGAAAAAGTGGAAAAGGTAGGGGAGAAATTCTTTTGCTTATAGCAATAGGCGCAGCTCTAGCTTTAATAGCTCCTCTTGTTGTTAGACTTGTTCAGTTTGCAATCTCAAGAAGAAGAGAATTTCTGGCTGATGCAAACGCAGTTGAATTAACAAGATATCCTGAAGGTTTGGCTTCTGCTTTAGAAAAAATAATGAAAATAAACAAAGGGAACATGAAAGTTAGCGAAGCTGTTAGCCATTTATTTTTTACTGACCCTAACAGAAGTCCTTTGGATAAGTTTTATGCTACTCACCCCCCAATAGAAGAAAGGATTAAAATATTAAGAAGTATGTGAGTTATTTTATGAAGAAAAACGAGTTAGTTTTACTTCTTTCAAAAGAAAGCTCCTATTTGGTGAACGTTAAAAAAAAGAAGTTTCACACGAAAGATGGGATTTTTTTGTTAGAGGAACTTTTTAAAAAGAAGTTTGGAGATAGAATAAAAACTCATTTAGGGAAAGAATTTATAATAGCCAAACCAAGCATATTAGACATACTTGAGAAAATTGAAAGATTGCCACAAATAATTATGCCAAAGGATTTAGGTTTAATTTTAGGTTATACAGGAACTGGGCAAGGAAGCTTAGTTGTTGATGCTGGAACTGGTTCTGGTTTTCTATCTTTATTTCTTGCAAACTATGTTTATCCAGGAAAAGTTGTAACTTATGAAAACAATAAAAAATTTACAAGAGTTGCAAAGAAAAACATTAAGTTTTCTGGGTTAAAAAATATCAGGCTTAAGCAAAAAGATATAACAAAAGGCATAGATGAAAGAAATGTTGATTTAATTACTTTGGACTTAAAAGATGCAGAAAAGGTGGTAGAGCATGCTTACAAGGCCTTAAAAGCGGGAGGCTGGCTAGTTGTTTACTCTCCTTACATTGAAGAGGTTTCTTCTGTTGTTAAAAAAATGGAAGAGAAAGGTTTTTGTAATATAAAAACTGTTGAAAATATAGTAAGAGAGTGGCAAGTTGAAAAGTACACTAGGCCAAAAACTATAGGAATAATGCATACTGGTTGGTTAACTTTTGGAAGGAAGGTAGTAAAATGAAAAAAGAAATAAGAGAAATGAGGGAAATTGAGCCTGAACTACCAGCAATAACTCCAGAAATGATAAGAGCAACTTTTGAAGCTTTGGAAGCAAAAGGCATGGTTTTTTACACAGAAAGTGGAGCTTATGTTCCTACTGAAAGAGGATGGAAACTTTTGATGGAAATTAAACCAGTAAAAGAAGAAATAATAGCTTATGGGCATCCAAACATTACTGCTACTCATAAGACAACTTTTGAAATAACTAAAGCTAAAGAAATAGGGAAAGATGCCGATTGTATAATTGGGATAAAAGCGAACAAAGCATGCAAAGATTTGAGTAAAGAAATGAAAGATGGGCTAAAAGAAGGAAAAAGAATAGAAATAAAAATTATAGCTGGAGGGGTAGAAGATACTGTAATAGCTTATGGCTCACCGGCCTTAAAATTAAATAATCCTGAGGATATAGTTGTAAGGAAATCTGATTTCATCGATAGCAGAACTTTAGCCATACTCGCTGATAAAGCTGCTTATGACCTAAAAAAAGAACTTATTGAAAATTTAAAAAAACCTGAAGCCGAAATAAAAATAATTTTAAAAATCAAATAAGTATGAAGAAAATGTTGGAATTTACTTTCTTAGCCATATTTTTTGTCGTAGAGACTCTTAACACTTTATTTTTCATAAGACCCCAACATTAGCTATGTTTATATACCTAATACCAGCAATTTACTTCGTTTATAAAAACCAAAATTATATGGGGTTGTAATTTAACTTGGTAGAATTCCGGTTTCGGGTACCGGCAGTCTGGGTTCAAATCCCAGCAACCCCATCTCAATTCCTATCTTTTCCTTAGTTTTAAAGATGTACTGAAAAGAATAAGGAGTGAAAGCAGTAAGAGAATAGTTCTGTTACTAAAGGAAAGAGGTCCTTTGAGTTCTTTTGAAATATCTAACTCTATGAATGCTTCTTCTAATAAAGAAAGGAAGTTCGTACAGAATATTCTTTGTAAGTTGTATAAGAAAGGATATATCACTAGAAGTTCTTGTTTGGCTAGTAC
>JAWCMJ010000021.1:0-8266 GCA_039091285.1 Candidatus Aenigmatarchaeota archaeon | reverse complement strand
TAAAACATTTAGAAGGAACTGAATATGAACCAGAACAATTTCCTGGATTGGTCTATCGTCTAAAAGATCCAAAAGCTGCTACTTTGATTTTTTCTTCAGGAAAAGTTGTCTGCACAGGTGCAAGAAAGATAAAAGATGTTGATTTTTCTGTTGAAACAATATCAAAGAAATTAAAAAGTATAGGAGCCATAAACGAATAGACAATTAATAGTATTTTAGAATAGAAAGAAATAAAATTGTAATTAATTATTCTAAATACGATGGAGAGAAAGAGTATAATTGATAATTTTATTGAGTTTTTAAGAGATAATTATTATGAAGATTTAGCCAAAACTATTACAAAAGGAGAAAAATCTCTACAAATAGATTTTAATTTACTAGATAGGTTCGATCCAGAATTGGCCGATGCTATCTTGGAAAAACCAGAAGAAACTTTACAGCTTTTTGAAGATGCTGTTGAGCAAATAGATCTTCCACAAAAAACTAAGGTTAAAATAAGATTTTTTAACATACCAGAAAGTCATAGAATTAGAATTAGAAACATAAGAGCAGAACATATAGGAAAATTAATAGCTGTAGATGGTATAGTGAAAAGGGCAAGCGAAATAAGACCTGAAGTTGCAGAAGTTGTTTTTTCTTGTCCTGAATGTGGAAGAGAATTAACTGTTATTCAAACAGAAAGAACAATTACGTCACCACTTGAATGTGAATGTGGAAATAAAAAAAATTTTAGACTTCTTAAAAACAAACAAAAGCTTTATGATGCCAGATGGATTGCTATAGAAGAGCCTTTTGAAATAGTTTCTGGTGAAAGACCATCAGAAATAATGGTATTTTTAAAAGAAGATTTAACAACACCAAAGATGCAAAACAAAACTGACCCTGGGAATAGAATAAAAATTGTTGGAATTCTTAAGGAACTACCAAGAAGGTTAAAAGGAACAAGGTCAAGACAGGTTGAGATTTACATAGAAGCAAACTCTTTAGAAAGTATAGAAGTTGAATGGGAAGAACTTGAAATAACACCAGAGGATGAGAAAAGAATTTTAGAGTTGGCTAAAGACCCTGAAATTTATACCAAACTTGTTATGTCAATAGCTCCAAGTTTGTATGGTTTAGAGGAGGTGAAAGAGGCTGTAGTATTACAGCTTTTTGGTGGAGAACATCACGTTCAGAAAGATAAGGCAAGAGTTAGGGGTGATATTCATATTTTATTGATTGGAGACCCTAGTTGTTTGGTTGAAGATGAAAGGATAATTCTAGGTAATGGCGCTATAGCTAAGATTTCTTCTTTAGGAAAGAGACATTTACAAAAAATCAATGTTCCCGTCTATTTAGGAGAAGGATATAAGTGTGGAATTGCGAAAGTGTTTCATAAGTATGAATTTCAACCTATAATAGAAATTGTTACAGAGAGTGGTAAAAGTATAAAAGGTACTTTCAATCAGCCAGTCTTAGTAAAGAAAAAACTTAGCAAACTTGAAAATTTTATAAGCGAATGGAAACGTTTAGATGAAATAAAGATTGGTGATGAAGTAAAAGTAATCGATCGGATTCCTTGTAGTATTCGGAAATATGTTGAGACTGGTTGGCGTTCAAAAGGTTCTTCAAGAAGAAAAAAAATAAAAGTACCTAAATTTTTGGATGAAAAGTTAGCTGGCATACTTGGATACTTATTAGCAAACGGTTATGTAGGAAAAGATAGAGTAGGTTGTAGGCTCAACGATGAAGAGCTAGATCTATTACCAAAAATAGAGAAGTTTTTCGAAGAAGTCTTTGGTATAAAAGCTAGGTTAGATTATCATAAAGAAAAAAACGACACTAACGTAGAAATTGTTTTCGACTCTGTTGAGCTTACAGAAATTTTGCGATTCTTAAAAAACAAGAGAATTCCTGAGATAATACTCTCATCGAAAAACAGTGTTGTTAGTATGTTTCTTTCTTGGCTTTATGATGGTGGTGGCTCTATAATTTTAAAAGGAAGAGGAAAAAACGCCATACTCTACAAGGCAAAAGATATAGAAATGTTACGTGACATTCAAACTCTATTTTTAAGATTTGGTATACATTCTAAAATATATGGAAATATTTTAATGATAAAGCAAGCTAATTCTATAATAAAATTTGCCGATTCTATCGGTTTTAATTCTAAAAAAAAGAAAGAAAGGTTGCAAAAACTTGTAGAGAGTGTAAGAAAACTTAGAAGAAAAAGATATAATAAAAGATGGGAAAAAATAGTCAAAATCATTTACCATCCACCAGAATCTGTTTATGATATAGAAGTTCCTATATACAATAAATTTGTAGCAAACGGTATAGTTTGCCACAATACAGCAAAAAGTGCATTGATGAAAGTTGTTTCAAGCTTGATTCCTCGTGGAAGGTATGTTTCAGGTAAGGGGGTTACTACAGCAGGTTTAACTGCTACTGTTGTTAGGGATGAAGAATTTTTAGGAGGATGGGTACTTGAAGCTGGAGCTTTGGTTATGTGCAACAGAAGTCTTTGCGCTATAGATGAATTTGAAAAAGTTGAGAAAACGGACCAAATAGCTTTGCATGAAGCAATGGAACAGCAAACGATTAGTATAGCAAAAGCAAACATAGTAGCTACTTTACCGGCAAGAACAAGCATACTTGCCGGAGGAAACCCAAAACTTGGAAGGTTTGACCCATATTTACCAATAAAAGAACAGATAGATATCCCTGAAACTTTACTTGCAAGGTTCGATTTGAAGTTTGCGTTAAGAGATATACCAAACCCTGAATTAGATTCTAAAATCGCAGAGCACATCCTAAAAGCAAGACATTATGAAGAAGAAGAGATAAAACCTGAGATAGATCCTGAATTTATAAAAAAGTATGTAGCTTATGCAAGGAAGAACTGCCATCCAAAGCTGACAAAAGAAGCAGGAGAAATAATAAAAGACTTTTTTGTTAAATTAAGGGAAAGAGTAAGTGGTGAGGAGGCCCCCGTACCAATAACTTTAAGGCAGTACGAAGCTCTTATAAGACTTGCAGAAGCTTCAGCCAAAGTTCAACTAAGAAATGAAGTTATAAAAGAAGATGCTATAAGAGCTATAAACTTGATGAAAGCTTCTTTGAGACAGTTTGGTTTTGACCCAGAAATTGGAAAGATTGATATAGATAGAGCAGAAGGACATATTTCAGCCACACAAAGAAGTAAAATTAGAGTATTGATAGAAGTTATAGAAGAGTTAACAAATACTATAGGAAAAAATATCCCAAAAGAAGATATAATTAAAATGGCTAAAAGTAAAGGATTGAAAGAGTTTGACATAGAGAAAATGTTAAATGAATTAAAAAACAACGGAACTTTGTTCGAACCAAGGCCAGGAATCCTTCAGAAGATGTAAATGGTAGTAAAAAGATTACCTGCAAAAAAAGTGAGGATTTTTGATTTAGTTTACGGGAAATTTTTTCCTGGCCAAAAAGAAAATATGAAAGCAAGTTATGTTATAACTCCTTTTGGTCAAAAAATTTCTAGGGTTAATGTAATAGGTAGCGTAATAGATAAATTTTTAAGCGATGATGGAAATTATTCAACAATAACAATAGACGATGGGAGTGAAGCAATAAGAGTAAAAACTTTTGGGGAAAAAACAAGATTAACAGAAGAGATAGAAGTCGGAGAAATTGTTTTAGTTGTAGGAAAGTTAAAAGAATACAACAATGAATTATACATAAACGGAGAAATAATTAGAAAAATTAATCCGAACTTTGAAATTCTAAGAAAAGCAGAAATAATAAAGGAATTGTTGGAACAAAAGAAAGTTATTGATGAACTAAACGATTTAAAGGAAAAGATGGAAGAAGAAGAACTTAAGAAATATGCTAAAGAAAAATATGGCATAGAAGAAGAGGCTTTAAAGTTTATAACAGAAAGACATAGGGTTGAAGAAGATTACAAGCCAAAAATAATAAAAATAATTGAAGATTTGGACGAAGGAAATGGCGTAGAAGTAGGTAAAATACTTGAACTTTCCAACTTACCGGAAAACGTTATAGAAAGGGGAATAGAAGAACTTTTGGACTCTGGAGTCATTTTTGAACCAAGGCCAGGAATCTTAAAGAAGGTGTAAAAAATGGAATATGAAGAAATGTTAGAAAAGGCTATAAAAGAGCTACCGAAAGAAATAAAAACAAAAGAAAGGTTTGAAATCCCAAAATCTATTTGTGAAATTGTAGGCAATAAAACTATAATAAAAAATTTCTCTGAAATTTTAAGTTTAATAAGGAGGGATGCTAACCATTTATCTAAATTTTTACTAAAAGAATTGGCCACTGCTGGAAATTTGGAAGGAAACAACCTTGTTTTTCAAGGAAGAATTCCAAGAGAAATGATCCAAAATAAATTAGAAGATTATATTAAAAAATTTGTGATTTGTAAAGAGTGCAAAAATCCTGATACCAAGCTGATAAAGGAAGGTAGAATAACTATTTTAAAATGCGAGGCTTGTGGTGCAAGGTCGCCTGTTGAAGAAATATAAGAATTTTCTAAACTCATCTAAAACTGATTTTGGTTAGAATCAAAAATTTATTTTTTATACATAAAATATAATTGGGAAAATGTTTTGGGGTAAAGTGTTTCAAACAAAATACGATTTGGTTGTTGCTATTTGTGATGAAGAGCTTTTGGATACGGAAATAGATAAAAAGCTCAAGATAAAAGTTAGCAAAAATTTTTATGGAGGAAAACTTATAGATGAAGAGATTGCACTAGAATTGATGAAGAAAGCAACAATATGTAACCTTATAGGGAAAAAAATAGTAGAACTTGCTGAAAAAAGTGGTTTTGTAACAAAAGAAAACATAATCTCAATTAATGGAGTATCTCACGCACAATTCATTAAAATCTAAGCAAATTTTTTCTCACCAAAATTTATATCAAGCAAGTTATAAATTGCTATTAAGAAGCTTTTCTATGTTTTTATCCTTAAAAATTATTTTTAAATAGGGTAAGTATTCTAACCTAATTTTTTTTGTCGAGCAATGTAAAACTTGGGAAAGCTTAAGTAAAAACTCTTTTTCTTCTTTTCTCATCATCTTTGTTCCTCCAAGTATTGCTAATCTTTTTGGATATTCATACTTTGTAAACTTTCTATACATTTCTTTTTTAGCTAATGCTACTCCTCCTGTCATTAAGTCTATCATGTATGCCCTAAACTTCCAGTTTTGTGTAACGGATATTCTCTGTCTAAACAAATCTGCCTTACTCAAGGTTTCAAAGGCTTTAGCTATTTCCTCGGGTTTTTCGTACTCTTTTGTTACGTTGTTTTCAATCCACCAAAAAATTTCTTCTGGATCTCTATCTATGTTTGCAATTGCTAACTTTGCTGGAAGGACAGACTGAGTCTTAAAGATTACTTTTAAAGCTTCAAAAATGTTTGTTTCCCTTTCTCTATTCCCCAAAACCTCTAAATCTTCTAAACTAATTTTTTTTCTTCCTCTTGCTACAGTTTCCAAATCGTTTATAGCAGCCCTTAAGTCACCTTCTGCTCTTTTTGCCAGACTTCTCAGAACTTCTTTTTCTGTACTTATACCTTCTTTTTTACAGATTTCTTCTAATTTCTTCTCTATATCAAACACATGAATTTTTTTAAATTCAACAAGTATGCAGTTCTCCCTTAAATTTCTTAGTTTTTGGTCGTAAGGGTTGTTAGCTGTCAAAACACAAGGATAAATTGATTCTTTTATTATTTTTATAATTTCACTTACCCCACCCAAATCTTCCCTTCCAGCAATACCATCTACCTCATCTATAAGAAAAATCTTGGATTTTCTAAAAATAGACTTTTGTACCATGCTTCTTCCGAAAACTTCTTCTATTTGTTTTTTGCTCCTAAAATCACTAGCGTTCATCTCTATAAACTCAAAGTTTTTCTGTTGGGCAAAGGCTTGAACTAAAGCAGTTTTTCCTGTACCAGGAGGGCCATAAAAAAGTAATGCTTTGCTTCCTTTTCTCCAGTTTTTTATCCACTCTAAAAATTTTTCTAAAGCTTCTTTCTGGTTTACAAATTCTTTTAAATTTTTTGGTCTGTACTTTTCAGTCCACACAACCCAACCTTTAAATTTAATTCATTGTTAAGAGTAAAAATTGAGCTAAAAGTGCCTCAAGCTGAATCAGCTCATTTCCACCTAAACTCAGCCTAAACTCATATTCCCCACATTTTTCTATAAGCTTAACTTTTAGCTCTTCTTGTATGTTTAAAGAATAGATTTGTCTATGAACCTCAGAAATTATATCACTTCCACTTAAACCTTGTCTTAAAATTAGATCCTGTAATTTTTTCCTTGCTTCTTCAAACCTTCCTTTAATAGCAAATTCAAGCATTTCTTTTACGTCAGTAGGCCTAGCTCTTGAAGCTACATCATAAACAATATCATCAGTTATTTTTTTATCAAGGGAAGAAGCTGCTTGTAAGAGATTGGCAACCTTCCTCAAATCACCCTCTGAAATTTCTATTATCGCTTTTATCCCTTCCTCTGTTATTTTCAACTTTTCTCCTTCAACAACCCTTTGAATAAATTTCCTAACATCATTCTCGGATAAAGACTTAAATCTAAAAATAGCGCACCTGCTTTGTATTGGCTCGATAATACGTGAAGAAAAGTTTCCAATCAAGATAAAACGTGAAACTGAAGTAAACGTTTCCATGGTTCTTCTCAAAGCTTGTTGGGCATCTGTAGTTAGGTTATCTGCCTCGTCAAGAATTATTATCTTGAAAGGGACCTCTCCTATAGGTTTAGTTCTAGCAAAATCTTTTATTTGCCCTCTTATAACATCTATGCCTCTAGCATCACTTGCGTTAGTTTCTAAAACTTTTTGCCTCCAATTTTTTCCGTACAACTCATAAGCTAATGCTAATGCAACGCTTGTCTTCCCAGTACCAGCTGGTCCTGCAAAGAGCATATGGGGAATGTTCTTCTCTTCAACAAAAGCCTTTACTCTTTCAACAACATGCTTTTGATTTATTACTTCACTCAACTTTTTTGGTCTGTATTTTTCCGCCCATACAGCTACTTCCATTCAATCACAATCAAATATTGTTTGTCTTAAATTTAAAGATTAAGTTATTAAAATTTATAAAAGTTGAATTTTGTACATAAATGAATTAGAAATTTAAAACAAAGTAAAAATATTAAAACTTTAAATAACTATTAAGGTCTTTATGATAAAGATTTCATTACCTAAAAAAGAAAATAAAAACATTGAATTTAAAGAGAGGTTACTATCTTCTGTCCACCTAAAAGATGATAAAAAGCAACATCTTGCTTCTCAGATGAAGTTTAGGTTAGAAATAGGTTTCGGAAAGGCTGTTTATATTCTGGGAGTTGATAATAAAGGGAATATAAAAGGTTTAACAGAACTTGAATTTGAAGAAAGTTTGAACGTTTTAAAAGTTATAGCTAGAGAAAATGAAGCTGAAGTAGAAAAGATTGAAAAATTTGAAGAAAACGGAAAAATTATAGGAAGAGTTCTTATATCAAAAAAGTATGGAAACAAAATTAAACAGCACTTGATAATAGGTGTTTGCGGACACGTTGCACATGGTAAGTCAACCTTGATAGCTATTTTAATGACAGGGGAAGCAGACAAAAATGGGAAAGCTTGGCTTTATCTTAATGTTTTGCCTCATGAAATAGAAAGGGGTTTGTCTGCTGACTTGCATTATGCTCTTTATGGTTTTGAAAATGGTAAGCCTTTACACTTAAAAAACCCTCTAGACAAAAAGGAAAGAGCAAAAGTTGTTGAAAAAGCTGAAAAGATAATTAGTTTTGTTGATACCGTAGGGCATGAACCATGGTTGAGAACAACTATTCGTGGTTTGGTTGGACAAAACCTAGATTATGGTATACTTGTGATTGCTGCAGACGATGGGATTACAAGTATAACAAAAGAACATTTGGGAATAATGTTGGGAATGAACTTGCCTATAATAATCTGCATAACAAAAATCGACAAAGTTGGTAAGAAAAGAATAAAGGAAGTTGAAAATCAGGTTGAAGAGTTACTAAAGTATGTAGGAAGGATACCTTTCTCTATTAAAGAAGAAAAAGATATAGGCTTGATAGTTGATAAACTTGAAGCTATTGTGCCTATAATAGAGGTATCTTCTAGAACACTTGAAGGTTATGATCTAATTAATAAACTCTTGTATTCTTTACCTCCAAGAAAGAAAGAAATAGAAAAACCGTTCTTAATGTTTATAGACAAAATTTATAATGTTTCTGGGGTTGGAACTGT
>JAWCMJ010000020.1:706-8285 GCA_039091285.1 Candidatus Aenigmatarchaeota archaeon | reverse complement strand
ATAGATGAAAAGGGGGTTGAAAAAGGGTTTAATAAACTTGCTCCAGAAAATTTTCTAGATTTATGGTATCTTTCCAATTTAATAGAAGCAAAAGATAGAATAACTGCAAGAACTGTGAGGAATATTTTTATAGAAAGAGAAGGGAAAAAGGAAAAATCAAAGAAAAAAGCTTTAGCTCTTTGTATAGAAGTAGAAAAGGTTGAACTAGAAGAAAACAAGTTAAGAGTTAAAGGAAAAATAGTAGAAGCTCCTGAAGAGGTTCAAAAAGGAAGCTACCACACTATCGAGATAAGCTTTGGGAACAAAGTTTTGATAGAGAAAAAAGCATGGAAAAAGGAGCAGATAGAAAAAATAGAAAAATTGACAAAAAGAACTAAAAAAACTTTTTCATTAAAAGATTTCTTTCTTCATTTAGGAAAAGATGACGGCTTAGCTGTTTATGGCCTTGAAGAAGTTAAAAATTTTGCTTTAATTGGAGCAGTAAAAACACTTTTTGTTCCTTTAGAAAAAATAGACAAGAAAATTGAAGGAATAATGGAAGAAGTTGAAAAGAGAGGAGGAGAAATAGAGTTTGTTAGTGAAAAAGAAGAGTTAGGTAAAAAATTTTGTAGTGAATACGGAATTGGAGCAATCTTAAGGTTTAGAATTAGCTAGCTCTTTTTTTCAAAGAGGTTATATAGCCTGCTATCATGTTTCTCAATTTTTTTGATTTTATTTCAACAAGCTGCTTAACTGCCTCTTTATTCTGATAAAAATCTCTTGTGAATTTTTCTGGATATTTTTTAACTAAATCTAAAGCTATATTTTTTATAAAAGAAGTTTTAATTCTTCCCATAGGACTCACTCGCTTTTCTGTAAAACATAAAAATCACTAAGGTGTTACTCTTGCGAGAGAATAATACGTTACGTCTCCCTCTTTATCTACAACTGCCCACCACATAGTAGCTCTTATATTATGAGCAAGCCTAACTGCACGAGACATTTCTGGTAAAGAAAAAGCAGCCTCTTCAGCAACAGCATGAACAACTGCTTTCGTATGTTCATGTGGGGCTTTAGGACCTCTTTTTAGTTTTACCCCTCTTTCATAAAGTCTGAAATGAGCACCAAACTTATACCCAGTTTTAACTAAATAACCTCTTTCTCTCAAATCATGATAAACTATAAATTGAGGATGAAATTGATTAACGCTTTTAGAGCCAATTTCCATTAATTCTTGAAACTCAACCTTTCTTTTTTTATCATCCTCTTTAACAAAAACTTTTATTTTTCCTTTCTCAAGCAAGTAAGCAGCCTCAACCAAATCTAACTCAAGTCTATTTGGGGCTTCTTCCGGTAAAGGTTTTCCGTATCCGGACTCATCATAAAGAATTACTGCCGCAGGATCCCAAATAATAACTCTATTCTCTAAAAGTTCTCCTTCCCAAACCTTTTCTACCATAACACCACTTATTCTTTATAATTTTAGCTTATGATTTAAATTTTTAATTGTTCTCTACATTTATTGCAAACATTTTTTGTTTTTCTGTCAACATCCATAACAGTATTAGAAAAGCTCATCACACATTCTGGATTTTGACAATGCCTTAAGCCTAGCACATGACCCATCTCATGAATAGATTCTTTAACAGCTCTTTCTATTAAAAGCTTTTCATCAAAACTCTGTCTATAAAATTCTGGGTTAAGCCTAGCTATCGAAACTATTGCAACATTTCCGTTTAGCTGAGCCTGACCAAAAACAAAGTTTAAATCTTCAGCGTATAAATCTTGATCAGTCATTCCTAGAACCCTTCCTTTAAAATTTCTTGAAATGAAATCTAAAACTTGAGGAGCTAAGTATTGATGTCTATAAGGATTATAGTAATCTTTTGGTAAACCTTTCTCAGGAAGAATCTCTGAAATAAACCCAAAAGCATCTCTTAACTCATCTTTTACACTGTTTAAAATTTTTTCGGAAACTCTTCCGAAGGGAACTATTCTTAATCTCATAATTAAATAATGGTTAAAATTAGTTAAAACAATTATGGCTAAGAGACTTGTTTTAACAGAAAATATTGCTAAAAATTTGCAAAATTGTACAAATCACCATAATTTATTGAGAAAAAAGTTTATGGGACAGGTGGGATTTGAACCCACGATTGATGGTGGCTTAAACCACTCACACCGGTCTTCAGCCGGTTGCTCTCCCGGGCTGAGCTTACAGCACATTAATGGTACTGTCCCTGGCCTGTCCCATTTATTTCTTTATATTTGTTTTGTTATTTTTTAATTTATTTCTAACAAAACATCTTGGAATCTTAATTCAGTAATTAGAAATTTTTATTTAAAACTTTTTAGTTTAAGTCTGTATTTTATTCCTTCATTTAAAATAAAAAATAAAACCCCTAAAACAACCCTTACCCCTCTTATGATTCCACTTTTTCTTTTATAAAAAACATTTACAGGTACTTGCTTTATTTTTAAATTCCTTTTCAAAGCTTCTGCCAACAAAATATTTTCTATTATATAACCTCCACGTATAACTCCAATCAGATCATTAATTTTATTTCCAGCTATAGCCATCAACCCACAATTAGTATCTTTAAGTCTTACCCCAAAAAGTAAGTTAAAAGAATTTCTCCAAACAAAATTTCCTAACCTATGTCTTAGAGGAACTTTTTTAAAATCTCTGTAACCAGTAACAAGATCTGCCTCTTTTCTTTCTATGTGAGCTAAAAGTTTTATTGCATCTTCTGGTAAATATTGCAAATCAGCATCAATGAGCACAACAGCCTTAACATCCTTCCTTTTTTTTAAGAAATTAAAACCTGTTTTTAAAGCCTCACCTTTTCCTTTGTTTATGCTATGCTTTAAAACGATGGCTCCAGCCTTTTTTGCTAGTTCATAAGTCCTGTCAGAAGAATTGTCATCTATTACTATTGGGGTTGTATTCAATCTTTTAGCTCTTCTCACAACCTCATAAATCGTTTTTTCTTCGTTATAAGCTGGAATCAAACTAAAAACTTTCATAAATAGGTTAAGAAAAAACAAACTCTTAAAGATAGCAGAGTTCAATAAAGTTTATGGAAGCCGTAATCTGGGTCACGAAGGAACAATTTTTAAGGTAAGAAATCTTTTTTCTCTATTTTTTCTGGTAAGTAATTTTCTGTTATAAACTTCAAACCTTTTCCTGACAAAGCCTCCAACTCAGCTTTTATCTTTCTTTCGATCATTAGCTTTAATTCTCTTTGCCAAGCTGGATGCTTAAACCATTCATAATTCAGCATTTCCTTTGCTCTTTTTATGTCAACTTCTTCTGCTTTTATAGTAAAATCTTTAAGGCCAAATTTATCTATATCACTTATAGTTAAACCTAAAAACTTTGCGTTTGGTGTTCCTAATCTATCAGAAACATGAGCCAAACTCATCGAGCCATACTTTATCACAGAATAAATATACCACCCATAACTATCCGCATCAGAAAAAACATAGACTGGTAAGTTAAACTCAGTGGCTAACCTTTGAATAAGTCTTCTTGTCCCTCTTGCTGCTTGACCTTGAGTTGTTACTAAAATACATTCATGTTTTTTCCAGAATTTATCTTCATGTAATCTCTCGAAGGCTGCATTTTTTTCTATAACAAGAATAAATTTGGCATTGACTTTTTTAAACTCCAAATCCTCCACATTGCTTGGAATGGCCCAACCACCTGAACCAAGCCTAGACCAATCTATAGTATCTCCTCTATCTCTAATTACAACATCACCCACAACCCTTCCTCTTACGTCAGCGTTCAAATGCAGTTGTTCCCTTAAAACATCTAGCATAACTTCCAAATCCACAACAATAGGATCAGACTCATTCTGCTCGGTAAAAGTGTTTTCTTGAGAGTTTGGTAAGGTCCTTTTTAAAGCATAAAACAAATCTCTCAAGCTTGTGTGAAGGTTTTGTTCTAACAAATCTTTACAGAAAGCAGCAACCAGCATGGTTTGCATGAATCTTTTTGCATGGCCTGTATGAAACAAAAACCTTTTTGCGCTTTTTTCTCCCAAGGTTAGCATTCCAGTTTTTTTATCGTAAATTATGTTTGAGAGTGAGCGAATAGGAACATCTATACTTGGATTTTCTTTTCTTTCGATATCGTCCAAAACTTTCTCTCCCAAACGTTCAAGTTTTTTCTTCACTTCTTTCAACTTTTCCCACCTCTTTTAGTGTTATCTGTCTGACCTTTTTAGCTTTTTCCTCTTTCTTTTCTTCTGTTTTTTCTTCTGCTTTCTTTTCTAATTCTTCTACTGTCAAATCAATTTTCTTTTTTATCATATCTTCTAGTTTTTTCAAAATAATTTTGTAATCTTTTTTTGTAAGTTTTGCTACTGCTTTTGCAACTTCTGGGATATACCTTTCAAATATTTGTCTTCTTAAAAGTCTTTCTCTTGCTTTTCTTTTTTGTCTGATATAGCTTGCAAGCTCTCTTCCAGCATCCTGCAAAGCAAGCTTTATCTCTTTCACAATTTCTGGGTAATTAGCTATTGCCTGCTTTCCTTCAGAAGTAAAAGGAACCCAAACTGAAGCGAAATGAACAAGAATTGCTAAAGGGCCTACAGGTAAAGAGCCTGTGGACTGTTGCAAACCATACCTTCTCCAATCAACTTCTGTTATCGCTTCAGTTATAGCGCAATCACTTTGATGGTATAACAAAGGTACTTTATTTGCAAACCTCAAAATTTTTGCAGTCTCGTTTTCCGGCAACTTTCCTCCGTAAGCTAAACCACATTCAATTAAGAATGGGTAACCTCTGTAAACTGTTGGTGTTCTAGAAATAGCAACATAGTATTCAGCTTCCATTTCTTTTTTCAAACCTTCCTCTATTAGTTTTTGTTTTAACGGAGATAAACAATTTGTTGGCGGGGCAATAAGTTTAACCATTTGCATCGCTTTGTGCAATCTTTCTGATTCTTCTGGAGTTATTTCTTGCGGTTTTCTTTTCAACTCAATTTTTGCAAGTTTGCAAATTTGTTCTGCAGAATTTTTTCCAACCCTACAAAACTCTGTTGTTAAAAAGCCAAGCATGTTTTTTGTTTTTGTATCTCTTAGCATTCTTCTCAGAATTCCAAGTTCGACTCCATAAGGATGTGGTTTAATTTCTTTTGGTTGGACAGGAATTTCGTTGATTGCCCTTTTAAAGTCCACTTTACCGTTCGGTCCGTCAAAAATAATATTGGCATAGGGGTTTGCTATTGCTGTTTGTTTTAGGTATTCTAAAACAGAAGGTGATTTCTCTATATACCTACCTTCTATTTCCATTTCTATTTTTACACCATGCCATTTGTTCGGGTTTTTTTCTTTCTTTACAGAAATTATATGAGGCTCATTTTTTGCAACATCAATCATAAGTTCAAAAATGTTAATATCTTTGCCTGTGCTTGTGGTTATTTTAACTGGCTTACCAGTTGTTAGTTGAGAATAGAGAATTGCACCATGAATTCCTAAACCTTGAACACCACGCGATTGTCGAAGTCTGTGGAACTTGCTTCCGTACAAAAATTTACCAAAAGCATAAGGGACTTTTGCTTCAATCACTCCTGGACCATTATCTTCTACTATAACTTTAAACCTATCAATCCCAACTTGCTTGACTGAAACATAAATTTCTGGCAAGATATTTGCTTCATTTGTCGCATCTAAAGAATTGTGTAAGAATATTACTCCTCTCCCACCCAAAAATTTTTCATATCCTGGGACTGAAAAATCATATACATATTTGTTTCTAGATTTTGCAATTCTTATTTTCTTAATTGGTAAGAATCCTATGTCTCCATTAATTAATAACTGTAAATTTTCGATATCCTCTTGAAAATCTAAATTAATTTTATTTTGTCTTTTTTTTATTGCCTCTTTAAGGCTGCTTTTGGCATTTTCGAAAGTAAAATGCTTATAGTAGTCAACAAATTTATAATATGAAGTACAGCTCCCGACAGATGGATTTAACGAATGGATTACATACCTTAACCCACTTTCTTCTAGTGGTAACCACTTAAGTGGCGATTTTCTTCTATTTTCTTCCAAACTATAAAAATAAATATAGTAAACCTTTTTACAGAGCGATTTATGAGTCTTAAAATTTCTGATTTTCTCTTTTGTAACGCTTATGCTAAATGGTATACCGCTTAAAGATAGAATATATTGGAGCCCTTCTGCTAATTCTTTACTTATTGTAGTAACTGTAATCTTTTCTCTCCAACAACCATCTCCATTTATATAAGCCTTAAGATATTCTAGTTGAAGATTATTTGAAACATTAAAAACTATTTCTGGAATTTTTTTATCTCTAGCATGATTTCCTACCTTGATAACATTTTTTAAAACAAAAGAGAATATCTCAGAATTTATTTTCACAACAATACTTGATTCGTTAGCTTTATTTACCCCAATTTTAACTCTTTCAAAAAGAGATTTACTACATTTGTAAACATCCTCTATATATTCTTTTTCATGTTTTCCAAAAGAGAATGTAACCCATTTTTTATATAATGTTCCTTCTGCTGCAAAATAACCTAAAAGTCGCAACAGCTTTTTATTTATTTTAATTTTTGCCTTAATTCTAGATTTCCCAAATTTTTTACTCAAACTTGCCTTACAATTTATTTCTACCGGATTTTTTCTGAAGTAATTGAAAGGGATGTAATCAAATCTCTTCCAATCTCTGGGGATATTTTTGTAAAGATGAGAAATTTTATGAATTACTATATTTTCGGTTAATTTTGGTGGTAAAGTAAGAAATTCTTGAATCAAATCAATTTCTTTCAAGTTTTTACCTAAACTAATTTTATTTCTTGGGACAACTATGTAATCTCCAGGGACCAAATCTGAAACTTTACAAGGAACGATTCTTCCTTTCTTAAGCGCAAACACACTATGAGATCCTGTTACTTTTACAGCTCTTCCACCAACTGTAGTTATTTCAAATAATTTATTATGTAAAGGATGTCTATGAATAGCACTTACTGGCTTAAATGAAATTTTAAAATCTTTATCATCATAAACTAAAACTTCTATCTTTGATTTAAGATTTTTCACACTCTCAACATCACCTTCAACTTTTTTATATTTCTTACTATTTTCAATTATCTTATCTATAAACTCACCTATTTTTACAAGTTTTACTCTATCATTTTCCCTTATAAGCACAGGTTCAGAATACTCTACAGAATTGTCCACAGCCTCTTTCACTACAGTAATCAAGCTTTTTGTCGGGTTTTCGTATCCTAACAAATGCCTGTTTTTCTCAAAAAACTCTGCTACACTAACCTCCCTCATGTCCCTTGCCATCTTTTCTGCAATAGTCTCTTCCATTTTCATACCTTTTGTTTTTCCAAAAACTTATACACCGAAGAGTGTAAGCTTCCTGACAAAAGCATTTCAATTGCTTTTTTTGCAATCATTAATTTATCCCACTTTCCTATTATACTTATTGTTTTTCCATAAATTGAAATTTTTACATCAGCATGTTTCTCTATTAATTTTTTAGTTTTTCCTTCAGTTCCTATAACTCTTCCTCTTAAGGTTATCAGTCTGTTCCTAGACTTTTTTGCATAGTCATTCA
>JAWCMJ010000020.1:0-696 GCA_039091285.1 Candidatus Aenigmatarchaeota archaeon | reverse complement strand
CTATTATTTCAAAATAATAATCTTCGTCCAAAAGGTTTAATGCTGTGTTAAAATCAAAACCTCTTCCGAAAGCTTTCAAAACTTCTTTTATCCTCAAAGCTTTTATTGAATCCTCACAATCAATACAAATTTCTTCATTAAGCTCAATTTGGGAGTCAGTGAATTTTTCTAGTTGTTCGATAAAATTTTTATTTCTTCTCAAAATTTTCATTCTTTCTTCTGGAATTACTATGTAATCTATCATTTTCTCATCAGTTCTAAAAGCCTTTCAAAAATTTTTTCTTCCTCTTCTACTTTAACTCCAATTTTTTTAAAGTATGAATTTATATTTTTTATGTCTCTAAGCAAAAATTCTTTTGCTAGCTGATGTGAAAAAGGAACAGCTTGGCTGAAATCTATAAAATAGGGTTTTTCAAAAATCAATATATTATAAGGGCTTATGTCTGAATGAATTAAACCTGAGCTAACAATTTTCTTTATTTCTTCTAGAATAAGACTATAGAGATAATTTGCATCCTCCTCCTCAAACCTAACATCTATTAATCTTGGAGCTAATTCACCATCTTTACCTATAAATTCTAGAACCAAAACATTTTCATTTAAATCGATAGGTCTTGGGCAATTTACTCCAGCTTTAAAAGCTATCTGCAAGTTTTTGAACTCTCTTTTTGCCCAGTTTAAAACTACAGCTCTTCT
>JAWCMJ010000002.1:24268-24929 GCA_039091285.1 Candidatus Aenigmatarchaeota archaeon | reverse complement strand
ATAAAATTTCTTTTTTCATTAAGTTATCACGAAGAAAAAATTCTTAAAATGAGATTTATTTTAAAGAACAAGATAAAAAATGGGATGAAATTAAAGACAGACTAATTAAACTCAGATTAAAAATTAAGGAACAAGTCATAAACTAATCAATTTTACTGGTCCATCACTTGATTTGTCTCTTTCTAGTCTATATGCATAGCCCGTCACTGCATCCTCTAACTCCATTGTATGTGTTATTAAAAATGTTTGATCTATAAATTCGTTAATTCTCTCCCTTAAGGTAGTAGCCAATTCTTTTATAGCTAAAGAATCTAAATTTGCAGTAGGCTCATCTAACATCAAGATTCGAAGATGAGGAGCTAAAACTCTAGCAAAAGCAATTCTTAAAGCTAAGCAAGCAACACTTCTTTCACCACCAGAAGCAATCCCATCCACACTAATAAATTTTCCAGTTCTGTCCTTAAGCTGCAAAACATAATCTCCTTCCTCTATATTGAGTTTAATCTCGATAAAATCTCTGTAAGGATAAAGAGTCGACCAAAGCTTGTTCATCTCGTAATTCACTGCCTCAACAAACTCTCTCCTCATTTCTTCTTGAGTTGATTTTAAAGCTAGCTCAAAAATTTTCAAATCGCTTACAATTTTTTCTAGTTTTTTAACC
>JAWCMJ010000002.1:19857-24258 GCA_039091285.1 Candidatus Aenigmatarchaeota archaeon | reverse complement strand
TATTCTTTCTTTCTCTGCTCTTTTTCTTCTAACAATCTTGATATCCCAAAAATTTTTTCTTCTTTCTCCTTTTCTTCACCAAACAATTCTCTTAGTTTTTTTTCTTTTTCTACCAAATTCCTCCCAGAAATTTTTTCTTCAAGCTCAAAAATTTTTGCCTCCAAGTGCTTAGCTTCCTTCATAAGTTCACCTAGTCTTTCCTTTCTCTTTTCATAATCCTCAAACTTAGAGTAAAGAATCTTAAGTTCGCTCAACTTTTCTCTTGTTTCTTCACTTACTTTTTCTGTTTTTTCAATTTCTTCCTTTAATTTTTTCAATTCTTCATCTTTTCCTTCAAAATTTTTACTCAAATCTTCAAGCTGCTTTTTTGAATTTTCATATTCCTCTTGTTTTATATCAAAATCCTTAATCTCAACCATCATTCTTTCAAATTTTTTCCTAATTTCCTCAAGTTTTTTTAACTCTTTTTCATTTTCATCTTTATTTTTCCTTGTTTCTTCAATTCTTTTATTGAATTCTTCTAGCAACTTTTCTCTTTCTTTTAAAAGTCTTTCCTTTTTATCTTCTGTAAGGACAGAATCGCAAACTGGACATTTTCCCTCAACAGAAGAAAGTTTTTCGATAATTTCTTTTGTTTCTTTTATCCTTCCTTCCAACTCTTTTTCTTCACCAACAAGCCTTTCGTATAAATTTCTTTTTTCTTCTATAAATTCTTCCACATTTCCGATAGAGCCTCTTATGCCTTCGAGCTCATTTTTAAGCTTAAGTTTATCTTCAACTTCTTTTTCAAGCTTGCCAATTTTTTCATCTTTTAAAAAACTTATTTTTGTTTTAATTTCGTGAATCAAAGAGCTCAATTTCTGGCAATAGCTCAATTTTTGGTAATCTTCTCGTTTTTCATTCAGAATTCTATCTAATTCTTTTGCTTTATTTTCTAGCTCTTCCAAAAACTTTTCTGTTTCTTCTTTTGTTTTACCTTTAAGGTTTTCTTCCAAACTCTTAATAGTTTTTATCGTCTCTTCTATAGCGCTATTTATTCCTCTTTGCTCTCTTTTAAAAGATTCCAAACTTTCGTTTAATTTTCTTAGCTCATTAACCTCTTCTTCAATTTTTTTCTTTTTAATCAGAATTTCCTGTAGTTCTTTTTTCAAATTTTCTCTTTCAGAAGAAAGTTGGTTAAGAGATAATATCAAATCAGAAATGTTTTTTTCCAAAGAGCTTATATCAACCTGGTCTATAAACTTTTGCTTTTCGTTTTTTCTGTCCAAAAGTCTATTAGTTAAATTTTTTGCTCCTGCTCTAGCCTCTTCAAACTTGTTTATCATTAAAAGCTCGTCAATTTTTTTCATTCTTTGTCCTTTTGGTATTGTTAGAAAATAGTCTAAAGCATTTTGTTCAGAGTAAATAGCCCTTGTAAAAAGCTCGTAATCAACCCTTAGAATTTTCTCTACAGCTTCAGTTACACGTTGAGAGTTTGGGGCTTCTATTAATTTACCTTCTTCCCTAAATTCTGAATAGCTTGTTCCTTTTCTTTTTTCTATAACCCTTTTTACCGAGTATAATTTCCCGTCAACCTCGAAAAAAACCTCAACTTCGGCCTTATTTTTCTCTACTGGTTTGTCCATTATGATTTCGTCTAGCTTAACCTTTTTACTTTGTAAATCAGGAAAGTTACCAAAAAGGGCAAAACAAATTCCGTTCAGAACAGAGGTTTTTCCGCTTCCCATACCTCCAAACAAAGCATTAGTTCCACTAGAAAATTTAAACTCAGAATCTAAATGGGAACGCCAATTCTTAAGCCTAACCTTTTTTATCATCTTCTCACCTTGCCCATCTTTCTAAACCTTTCTGAGCTTCTAAAGGTTTTTTTAAAACTTTTTCAAGAGTTTTTTGTTCACCAATCAAAACGTTAAAAACTTTTTCTGTTTCACCCTCACTTAGCAAATCAAAAACATTTTCAGGGTCAAAGCTGAAATTAAAACCAAGCTCTTCGAGATTCTTTTTCAATATAGTTAGACCGATTTCCTCGACCGAAAGTTTTTGCTCTCTTAAGTCTCTTAAAAACTCAACTTTTTTTGCTATTTCCTGAGTCTCTAATTGTTTTACCAGGTTTAATATAGTTTGATTAGAAAATTTTTTTTCTATTTCTCTCAAATCTTGGTCTGAGATGTCAGTTTCCTTGCCAATTACTTTTATTCTAATCAAAGGTAGTTTAGAAAATTTCTGCTCAAGTATTTTTCTTATTAACTTCTCTACTTGCTCTCTTGCTTGAAAAGATTCTACTTTAACTTCCTCGTAAAAAAACCTTCTAATTTTTTCTAGTTTTTCAAAGCTAACTTTTACTTGCTCGTTTATCTCGATTTTAAAAATACCTTTCTCTGCTAAAGCTTCATTTTTTTCAAATTGAGTAACTATCGTGCTCCCAGGAAAAATTAAAAGAGTATTTCCTATTTTTTCTAGAGCAGGAGAATGAACATGACCATCTATTATAATGTCAAAACCTTTTGGGAGGTTTGAAAGGTTCAAGGTTGGTGGTTCAAGTGGAGAATAGACATAAGGTTCGATACTCTGATGAATAAGTAAAATGTTAAAACAATCCTCCAAAGGTTTTGGGTTCCAAGAATAAAGAAAATCTTTTGCATATCTTTCAGGCACACCAGACATACCATGAACTGCGACTCTTTTCCCTTCTTTTTCAAAAACTATAGTGTTTTGATGGAGATAGATCAAAATTCCTGCGTTTTCTAGAGCTTGGAGTGCGTTGACTTCGTCTCTCCCCCTTCTTTCATGAGTTCCATGAATAGCTACTACTGGTAAATGACTTAGAGTTCTTTTTGTTATATCCTTCAACTCTTTTGAGCAAGATACTAATTTTAAACCTAAACTTTCTTTCAAAAGTGGTTTAACCAAAACTTTTAAAGCTTTTGCCCAAACACTCGTTTTTGGAATTCTTGAATCAAAAACATCACCTGCAAGAAGAATTAAATCACAATCTAAAGCTTTTTCGATAGCCTCTTCTGCATTCTCAAAACTATCGTTTTCTAATTCTGGGCTATAAGAAAAACCAAAATGAAAATCTGAAAGCACTGCAATCTTCATTACTACCTATTTAACTATCTATACTAATTTATAAAAGTTTTTAAGTATCACGAATAAATATTAAAAAGTGAAAGATGGTGAGCTACTTCCAGAATAAACTAATTCTTTTATTCCTAAATTTTAATAGGTGAAAAAATGGCTGAGCAAGAAGGCTTAACAGTAAAAAAAAGTGAAAATTTCTCTGAGTGGTATGTTCAAGCTCTTTTAAAATCAGAGCTAATAGACTACGGGCCTGTACAAGGAACTATTGTTTTAAGGGAATACTCTTATGAGATATGGGAAAAAATTCAATCTATTTTCAACAAAATGATTAAAAAAAGCGGACATAAAAACGTCTATTTTCCTTTGCTCATACCAGAAAGCTTCCTTAAAAAAGAAGCAGAACATTTTAAAGGGTTTGTTCCAGAAGTTTTTTGGGTAACTCATGCAGGAGACGAAAAACTTGGAGAAAGATTAGCTATAAGACCAACTTCAGAAACAATAGTATACTACTTCTTTTCAAGATGGATAAGGAGTTGGAGAGACCTTCCACTCTTACTTAATCAATGGTGCAATATTTTAAGAGCAGAAATAAAATCAACAAAACCTTTTGTCAGAACTTCTGAGTTTTTATGGCAGGAAGGTCATACTGCTCATGCCACAAAAGAAGAAGCTGATAAAGAAGTTATGCTTATTCTTAAATTTTATCAAGATTTGATCGAAAAATACTTAGGAATACCTGTTTTAGTTGGAAAAAAGAGTGATAGAGAAAAGTTTGCTGGAGCACTCTATACAACAACTCTAGAGGCAATAATGCCAGACGGTAAAGCTTTACAGATGGGAACTTCCCATAACTTAGGACAAAATTTCTCTAAACCTTTTGAAATCAAGTTTATGGATAAAGACAAAAAAGAAAAGTATGCTTGGACAACTTCTTGGGGAATAAGCACTCGCCTTATTGGAGCAGTAGTAATGACTCATGGGGATGATAAAGGGATTATTATTCCGCCTAGAATTGCTCCTTACAAAGCAGTTATTGTGCCAATATACTACAAAAAAAAAGAAAAGGATGTTTTAATCAAAAAATCTGTGAAAATTTTAGAAATGTTGAATAAAAATGGAATAGAAGTAATTATTGACAAAAGGGAAGAGTATACTCCTGGGTGGAAGTTTAACGAATGGGAATTAAAAGGCGTACCTTTAAGAATCGAAATAGGCCCTAAAGATATTAAAAACAATCAAGTTGTTGTGGTAAGAAGAGATAATAACGAAAAAATTAAGATAAAAGAAAAGGATGTTTTAAAAAAGATAAAAGTATTGTTG